>CAZTEK010000134.1:0-4627 GCA_964612095.1 uncultured Verrucomicrobiota bacterium | reverse complement strand
GTTGCCAATGTGAACGAAAAGATTGCTCCAGCTATCATCGGCTGGGACGCACTGGATCAGGTCGGCCTCGACCAGTTCATGATTGCTCTCGATGGCACCAAGACCAAGAGCGCTCTCGGCGCCAATGCCATTCTCGGCGTTTCGCTGGCTGCTGCCCGCGCTGCCGCTGATTACCTGAACATTCCTCTTTTCCGCTACATCGGCGGCACCAATGCCAAAGTGTTGCCGGTTCCGATGATGAACATCATCAACGGTGGCTCGCACTCCGATGCTCCGATCGCCTTCCAGGAATTCATGATTCGCCCAGTCGGCGCAAAATCGTTCAGCGAAGGTCTGCGTTGCGGTGCTGAAATTTTCCACGCACTCAAAGCCATCTTGAAGAAAAAAGGGCTGAGCACCGCCGTCGGCGACGAAGGTGGATTCGCTCCGAAATTCTCCGAAGGCACTGAAGAGGCTCTGAACAGCATTATGCAGGCGATCAAAGATGCCGGTTACAAGCCGGGCAAGGATGTGATGATCGGTCTCGATTGCGCCGCTTCTGAGTTCTTCAAAGATGGCAAATATGACTATTCCAAGTTCGAAGGCAAAGGCGGAGCCAAACGGACTCCCGCCCAGCAGGCTGAATACCTCGCCGAACTGGCCGCTAAGTACCCGATCGACTCCATCGAAGACGGTATGGATCAGAACGACTGGAAAGGCTGGAAGATTCTCACCGATCTGCTCGGCAGCAAGTGTCAGCTGGTCGGCGACGATCTGTTCGTTACCAACGTCCAATACCTCTCCAAGGGTATCAAAGACGGTTGCGCCAACTCGATTCTGATCAAGGTTAACCAGATCGGCACGCTGACCGAAACCCTCGACGCGATCGAAATGGCACATAAAGCCGGTTACACGGCTGTCATCTCGCACCGTTCCGGCGAAACCGAAGACAACACGATTGCCGACATCGCCGTCGCGACGAACGCAGGCCAGATCAAGACCGGCTCGCTTAGCCGCTCCGACCGTATCAGCAAATACAACCAGTTGCTACGTATCGAAGAAATGCTAGGCACCGCAGCCCGTTACGGCTGCTAAAAGTTTCCGACCATTGGAAACTAAAAACGCTCCGGATCGTCCGGAGCGTTTTTTCTTCCCCCTCCCGACGTTTTAAATTTTCATATTTCATATTTCATAATTCATCCTTCTCCCCCTATACTGCGCGCCGTGAGTCCTCAAAAATATTGGAATAAAATTTACCGCTATGCCGCGATTGCCGCGATTGGACTCGCGTTAACTGGGGTTGTTTTTGCCTTTCTGCCCAAGATGACCCAATTCCGCAGTTATCAAGAAACCAAGAACACGCTAGAAGAGGATATCCGCAACAAAGAAGAAGCCATTAAGGAGTTGCGCCTCAAGCAGGAGCGCTTCGGTAGCGACAAATATTTTGTTCAGCAGATCGCTCACGAAACCGGCTACGCCCACGATAGTGAAACGATCTATCAGTTCAATGAAAAGCCCGTTAGCAATCCGCCACCGGCTGTAAATGGAAAGAAGAGCCCATGAAAAAACCAATTGTTTGGACTATAGCAGGCTCAGATTCCGGCGGCGGAGCCGGTATACAGGCCGATATCAAAGTCATCAACCTGCTTGGCGCACACGACTGTTCGGCCATCACCGCACTAACAGCTCAAAATACGATCGGCACAGGCCGCCTAGAGTGGGTCGCACCGGACATGCTTTCAGCACAACTTGAAGCACTCAAAGCCGATCTGCCGCCCGCCGCCGTGAAGCTCGGCATGCTCGGCACAGAAACCGCAGTTGAACTTATCGCGGCTTTCCTCAAAACCACGAAATCGCCCTTTACGATCTGTGATCCGGTTTTGATTTCATCCAGCGGCGCTTTTCTGCTCGAAGCGACTGCATGGAAACCACTCGTCGAAAAACTTTTTCCAGTCGTAACCCTGATTACCCCCAACATTCCGGAAGCCGAGCACCTGCTGGGTATGGAAATCACCACCCCAGCCGATATTGAAGCGGCCGCCCAAAAAGCACTCACCACTGGCGTTAAAGAAGTTCTGATCAAGGGCGGACACGGCTCACACGACATGGAACTTTCCAGCGACTACTGGAGCGATGGAAAAAATCATGCCTGGCTTTCAAGTCCGCGAATCGACACGAAGCATTCGCACGGAACCGGCTGTGTACTCTCTGCCGCAATCGCCACGGCCCGCGCACTGGGTTATAGCCCGCTTGACAGCATCATCGTCGCCAAGTCGTATCTCAATCAGGGATTGCGACAGGCACCCGGACTGGGTAGTGGCTTTGGCCCCCTAGCCTTCAATCCGTGGGAAAAAGCCGTGCAGGACCTTCCGTTCATCTCTCAAAAATCCGGCGAGTCAGGCATCCGCGCCAACCTTCCGAACCTTGGAAAATAGTCTGCTTGTTTTTTATCGCACAGCCGTCTCTCCTCTTCGATTGCTGAGTTTTTCTGTGTATTCAGGTCGGAAAGTCGAAAAAAAATCTTTCTACCAAGTCTCGCGTTGACCGCCTATAGGGTGCGTGATAGCTTCTTCCGCTTTACGGGGTGTAGCTCAGCCTGGCTAGAGCGCTTGCTTGGGGTGCAAGAGGCCGCGAGTTCAAATCTCGCCACTCCGACCACTCATCTCCTTGGTAATCAGTACCTTGGAGATTTTTTATTTTAAGGTTTGTCTCTGATTCGCGGGAAGTGTGGCAAAAGTGTGGCTTTGCCCCATTTGATTTCCCGCCTTGTTACAAAACAACGCAATGCGTTTAACAGGGAGATGAATCATGGGACTGGAACTGAGAAGAGATAAAAATGAGCAGCTTCGCTCAAAGTGGTGGTATGGTCGTTATATGATCAACGGGACGCGCCGGTTTGTGAACCTCGGAATTGAGGTTAAGGGATCGGTGCCAAAGGATATACGGAAGCAAGGTGATGTTGCCTTTGAATGCTCGCGCACACTGGCATCCGCAAAACTCAAAGAACTGATGGAGCAGGCGCAGAATAGAAAAACCGCCGCGCATCATTTGCAGGAACTCTACGAGATCAAGGGCGGCGAGGAAATCGCCCAAGTCCCGCTGGCCGATATGGAAGAACATTGGTTGCTGATACCGGAAAAACGAAAGCGTTCCGCCCAGCAAGTGCGTAACCAAAAAGCCAATATCCGGCAATTCCGTGAATTCATGGAACGTGCCTATCCGCAGATTGAAGTCATGTCACAAGTCACCCGCAAGATGGCGCTGGCGTGGATGCGCGATCTGAATGAAAAGAAAATGTCCGGAGCCAGTTACAATGTGAAGTTGTCTTTGTTGCGCGGGCTGTTTGAGCATCTTGGCGGACAAGCAGGGATTGTCACTAATCCGTTTAACGGCATTCCCTATCGGGAACAGAACACAATACACAGACAGCCGTTCACGCAGGCAGAACTTAACGCGATTCTTCAACATTGCGATGAACTGATCCGTCCGGTGGTTCTTACCGGAATGTGCACGGCCATGCGGCGCGGGGATTGCTGCCTTCTGAAATGGGAATCCGTCGATCTGGAGCACGGTTTCATTTCGGTGAATACCTCCAAGACCGGAGAGCTGGCAGAAATTCCGCTATTTCCTCTGCTTCGCGCCGAGCTGGAAAAACTGCCGCGCAGTGGCATGTATTGCTTCCCGCAAGCGGCAGAAATGTACAAAACGAATATCCACGGCATTTCATGGCGTTTTCAAAAGGCGCTAAAAACTGCCGGAATTACCGACACGCTGGTTGCGCGGGACGATGCCAGCCAGAAGGCCAGCGTGAAGGATTTCCACTCACTGCGAACGACGTGGATTACGATGGCACTGACAGCGGGTGTACCGATGGAACTCGTCCGCCGTGTCACTGGGCACTCGACGGTGGATGTCGTTTTGAAGCACTATTTTCGACCCGGACGTGAAGCCTTCCGGACGGCGCTGGAAACAGCTATGCCGCACATGTTGACCGGTGGGACGGAGGAACGGCTCGACCTGCCGAAAGAGGTACTGGAACTCGGCAAGGTGGCCCGTTCACTGACACACGAAGAGCTGATCAAAAAGAACGAGGCGCTGGCAAAAGCGGTTGCACGCATGACAAAAGAACAACGCGCCGCCGCCGTCCTCGCCGCCTGAGCGGCGGACTGTCCGTTTGATTTTTTGAAAAAAAAGTGAAAATATTTTTCAGCCGCTTTCGGGGAATAAAAAATCCGCCTGAAGGCGGGTTTGCGGCAAAAACCTCTGCAATTACCCATCCGTAGTCGCCGGGAACCTGCAACGCGCATTCAATCAGCTCTCCGGCAAAACAGAGGGTTTTTCCGAATCGTCGTCCGGTACAGATAACACGGAATCGCCGGTCACGGGTATGATGGATTTGTTTCTGAGCCCAATGGGCGGTGTATTTGAGAGGAGGCGCCATTCGATTACTCCACTGTGTTCGATGTTGACCGATGCTTCTTTCGGAAGCAGCGGCATGATGATGCGACGGAAAAACCAGACCGGGTCTTTTTGCAGGGATGCTTCCAGCCCGTTCAACAAAGCCTGCTGATTGCCCTCGTCTTGCAAAAGGCCGTCGAGCGCTTTAACGAGCTGTGTGCGTCCGCTGACCGTACCTTTCGGTTTGCCT
>CAZTEK010000133.1:0-4636 GCA_964612095.1 uncultured Verrucomicrobiota bacterium | reverse complement strand
TCAAGGCGAAAGCCTCACGATAAAGTCACGGGCAAATCTTCCAATTGAAGTTTTAATTGGGCTCTCTCAGGATGCGAAGGGATGCGCATAATAGATATGCTTCCGCCCTAGAGTGCCGAACACGGAGACCTCAGTGGCCGAAATTCCGTAGCGGGTTTACCTCGCCGGATCAGGTTGTTTCAGCGCCGCGAGCCAGCAGGACTTTGCCGGTACGAACGAGTTCGATGATTTTAAATTTTTCAATCATCTCAACCAGCGCATCGATTTTCGACGGATCACCGACCGCCTGCAGAATCATCGACGTTTCGGTGAGGTCGACGGTTTTGCAGCCGAAGTGTTCGGCAATCTGCAACGCTTCGCCGCGCTCTTCCGCGCCAACGGCAATTTTGATCAGTCCCATTTCTTTAACGACGGCATCGTCAAAGGTGTGATCGGTGCAACGCAGAACATCAATCAACTTGCTGACCTGCCGGATGATCTGGTCGAGACCGTCGGCTTCACCGCTGACGCCAATGGTCATGCGCGAAAAATGTCCGTCCATGGCAGGCGAGACGACAAGCGATTCGATGTTGTAGCCGCGCCGCGAGAAGGTCTGCGCGATACGGGCCAGAACGCCGGGTTTGTTGGTGACATAAACACTCAAGGTGTGGATTGGTTTTGTATTGATCATAAACTCTCCTTATAAATTTCTGACTTCTGTCCTCTGTCTTCTGACCTCTGAATCAGGTCGATCCGGTGGGTTTTTCGAGTTTCTTACCGCCCGCTTTGGGCGCTTCGATAATCATGGCTTCAATGCGCTTTCCGGCAGGAATCATTGGGAAAACGTTGTCGGTCTTTTCGACTTCGCAGTTTATGAGGCACGGACCTTTGTTGTAGGCCAGCGCGGCTTTGATGATACGTTTGACATCGCCGGGGCGGCGCAGGTTGAAGCCCTTGATGCCGTACGCATCCGCCAATTTGACGAAATCGGGATTGCCTTCAAGATCCACACCGCTGGTACGATCTTCGTAGAAAAGTTCCTGCCACTGACGAACCATGCCGAGGTAATGGTTGTTCAAAACAACAAACTTGATCGGCAGTTTGTGGAGCGCGGCGGTTGCCAGTTCGAATTCAGTCATCTGGAAGCCGCCGTCGCCGCAAAATGCGATAACGGTGTCTTTCGGACGTCCGAACTGAGCACCGATAGCACCCGGAACGCCAAAGCCCATGGTGCCTGCGCCGCCGGAGCTGAGAAAGTTGTTCGGTGCATCCGTTTTGTAGAACTGCGCGGCCCACATCTGGTGCTGGCCGACGTCGGTGACGACAACGGCTTTGCCGTTGGAGAGTTTATAGAACTCGTCGATGACGTGTTGCATCTTCAGGCTGCCCTGCCGCTTGAATTTGAGTGGATATTTCTGCTTCCAGCCGTCGAGCGTTTTCAGCCACTCGCCCGTATTGAGTTTGCCAACGTGCTTGCTGAGTTCTTCGATGAAAAGTTTCGCGTCGGCGATGCAATGGAGTTGCGGTTGAATCATTTTACCAATTTCCGCCGGATCAATATCCACATGAATAACGGTGGCTTCTTTGCAGAAGAATTTCGGATCGCCGATGATGCGATCATCAAAACGCGAGCCGATGTTCAGCAACAGGTCGCACTCGCACATGGCTTTATTGGCATAGGCCGTGCCGTGCATACCGAGCCAGCCGAGTGATAGTTTGTGCGTTTCGGGAAACGCGCCTTTACCTAACAGTGTCGTAGTGACCGGTGCGTTCATTTTCTCAGCCAGCGCACGTAGAACCTCGTGTCCGCCAGAAATCAAAACACCATGCCCGGCCAGAATGACAGGCCGCTGCGATTTGCTGATGGCCTCGGCAATTTCTTTGACCTTGGCGACATCCAGCTCTCCGGTATGAGACTTGTAACCGGGAATATCCATTTCGGCGTGCAGGTCGCCGGTGAAAGCGCCCGCGCTGACATCCTTCGGAATATCGATCAGAACCGGTCCGGGGCGTCCGGTGGTGGCAATATGAAACGCTTCGCGGACAGTGCGCGGGATGTCATTGGGGGACTTGAGCAGGTAGCTGTGTTTAACAACCGGCATGGTCATACCAAAGATATCTGCTTCCTGAAAAGCATCCTTACCAAGCATCCAGGAAACGGACTGTCCAGTCAGAACAACCATCGGAACGGAGTCCATTTGAGCGGTCATGATGCCGGTAATTACATTGGTAGCGCCGGGGCCGCTGGTGACGAGCGTGACCGCCGGTTTGCCAGTGGCGCGAGCGTAGCCGTCGGCCATATGAGCCGCGCCCTGCTCATGACGAACCAGCACAAACTTAATTTTACTGGGCGCCGTGATCATCGCGTCAAAAATTGGAATAACCGAACCGCCGGAATATCCGAAGATATACTCAACGCCTTCTGCCTCCAGACACTTAATCAGCGCCTGCCCGCCATCCATTACTGTTTTATCCATCATTTTCTCCTTAAAATACAGTTCAGCCAAAAATATTAATAAAAAGTACCACCTATTTTTAATCGATCAAGGCAATTGTAGAAATTTTATACTAAAAATAAGGTGTGTTTTAAGACATAATTATATTGATGATAGAAAATAGAACATTTTTTTGATTATTTACGCAGCTGTAACTCAAAAAGCGCCCGTCTCAAACCGTAAAAAGCCGCTTTCCGTCGGCAAACCGGTCTGATACCTTCACTTCCCATGAGCAATTCGCTGAATATTTTAATGGTCGCCGCAGAAAATGACGGCATTGCCCGCTGTAAAGTCGGCGGAATTGGCGATGTGATCCGCGATATTCCAAACGCGCTAGCCGATCAGGGGTGTAAAACCTCCATCGTCACCCCTTCTTACGGCTTTCTGCATGAACTCGACGGCTCTACCCGCGTTGCCACCATCAACTTCACCTTCGCAGGCCATCCAGACCAGGCGGCGCTCTATCGGATCCGTCCGCGCACCGCCTCTACAGCAAGTTCTTTGCATTACGTCATCGATCATCCCGCCTTTCTCCACTACAACGGCGAAAAAGAGCAATACGACATTTACAGCAACGATCCGCTGGGACGTCCCTTCGCCACCGACGCCACCAAATTTGCCTGTTTCTGCGCCGCCGTCGCCGCCGCCGTTCAAGAAAATCTCTTCGGCCCGCTCGATATTCTACATCTGCACGACTGGCACGCCGCCTTCCTGCTCCTGCTACGCAAGTACGACCCCTCTGCCACCTCGCTAAAAAAACTGCGTACCGTTTACACCATTCATAACCTCGCCTTGCAGGGTATCCGACCGCTCAGCGGCGACCGCTCATCCCTCGAAAGCTGGTATCCTGGAATCAACTTTGGTGCGGAAATTCCCGGCGAGCTGCGCGATCCTCGCTGGACGGACTGCATTAACCCCATGGTCATCGGCATCCGACTGGCGGACGCTGTCCATACGGTTTCGCCCACCTATGCCCGCGAAATTCTCGAACCCAGCCGTCCGCCCCAGTTTTTCGGCGGTGAAGGTCTTGACCGTGACTTGCAACGTGCGGTGGCGGAGGGACGTCTGCACGGCATTCTCAACGGATGTGAATATCCGGAAAATCGGGTGGCGAAAAGCGGAATTAAACAACTCCTCTCTTTGATAAAAGCCGAAGCGGCCCGCTGGGCCGCGCGCCGTACCGCTCTCTCCTTCGCCGACGCGATTGCATTCCAACGATTGGAAAAAATTGAATCCTCGCGTTTTAAACCGGAGTTCATTGCAACCAGCATCAGCCGTGTCGTCGACCAGAAAATGCTACTGCTGAAGGCGCCCGGCTCCGACGGCGTTTCCGGATTAGAAAAAATTCTGAATACGATAGGCTCGAAAGGTCTCTACATACTGCTCGGTACCGGCGACCGCGACACCGAGTCCTTCCTCGCTGAAACTGCGGCCATGCACAGCAATTTCATTTTCCTCAGCAACTATTCCAATAAAGTCGCGGAAAACCTCTATGCCTCAGGCCATCTTTTCCTCATGCCCAGCTCCTTTGAGCCTTGCGGCATCGGGCAGATGATCGCCATGCGCGAAGGTCAGCCGTGCCTTGTTCACCGTACCGGTGGGCTGCGCGACACCGTTTGGCCCGGCGTGAACGGCTTTGGATTCGAAGGCTCAACTATTCACAAACAGGTCGACGCTCTGGCTGCCGCACTTAAAGAAGCGCTGCATTTACGTGCTGTCGAGCCGGGAAAATGGCAGGCCATCTGCAACGCCGCCGCATCAGCGCGCTTCCTTTGGAGTGACTCCGCGAAACAGTACATTGAGAAACTGTACACAAACCGCTGATATCCCGGCGTGGATGAAACCTTTTCAAACGCACTTTTTTCGACAGGATAACAGATCGACAGGATCTGAACTACGGTGCCAGAGAGAGGTTTTGTCCTTTCTGAGCAAAAATAAAACAACAGAAGAGCTAATAAATAAGGGCCTATTAATGAGGAGAAACAGATGATCTGGATACACATCTTCCATTCAAGGCCATCCTGTCGATCTGTTATCCTGTCCGAAATTGTCCACGCAAAGTAGCAAGGAGCCAATTATGAACCTGTTAGAAAAAAAGTGGATCGGCGCCCATGTCAGCGCCAGCGGCGGAGTTGAAAACGCTCCGCTGAACGCCAAAGCCA
>CAZTEK010000132.1:0-4672 GCA_964612095.1 uncultured Verrucomicrobiota bacterium | reverse complement strand
TCTCAGGCCTTATCTTTTACGGCCACAAAACTGATTTTATAGAGACCAGCGGCTGAACAGGCATCCAGTGCGCGCTTCACGTCGGCGTGGTGTGCCGTGGCCGCAGCGCGGATGCGCACTGGAATTGACGGTCCGCGTTCGCCGTAGTCATAAACCGTTTTTGAGAGAACCTTGCGCAACTTTTCTTCTGAAAGCGGTGTGCGGGCAATGGAGAGTCGCCCTTTTTCATCCACTTCCACGGTGATGGTGCGCGGATCTTTTTCTTCGGTGATCATTGGCCCGTTCGGCGAATCGGGAAGATGCAAGGCTTCGTTAATCGCCTCCTGTTCCAGCTGTACGGTACAAACGAAAAAAATGATCAACTGAAATACCACATCGATCATCGCCGTCATATTCACGGCATCACTTGGTTGTTTAAACCGTCCCATAACAACTCCATTATTGTCAAAAGTCGGAAAGTCAAAGGTCCAAGGTCTGTTACCGCCTGACCTTCGACTTTAGACCTTCAGACTTTAGACTCGTCCTTTTTCACCTTTTTCATCAGATCCATCGTTAACGCTTCGATTGAAAGAATAATTCGAGTGGCGCGATTACGGAAAAACGCAAAGAAGCCGAGTGCGGGCACTGCGACCACCAGTCCGGCGGCTGTGGTATAGAGCGCTTGTGAAATATTGACGGCCAGCATCGCATTTTTTGCCGCACCCGCTTCGGTGCCGAGCGTCGCGAACGCCATAATCATTCCTTGTACCGTGCCGAGCAACCCGAGCATGGGCGCGAGATTGCCAACGACGTTGAGATAGTTAATTCGTTGCAACAGTTTTTCACCCTCCAATTCGGCAGCCACCTCAATGGCATCCTGTGCGGCTTCCGGACCATCCGACAGATTGGTAAATCCTGCTGAAAGAATATTGGAGAGTGCGCCTGGTTCTTCGCTGCACCATTGCATAGCTAGCGGAATATTATTCGCCGCCAACGCTTCACGCACACGGTCAGTTAATGCATCCGGAATAATCCGTTTAGCGCGGATTTTTATGAATGAATCAATAATTAGATGTGTGCCTGCGAGTGACAGTAAGGCCAGCGCCAGCCAAAGCACAATGCCAAGGACACCCCCTGAAAGCAGCACCTCAACAAACCCAGACCCTTTGCTGAGGGCTTCGGCTTTCGCCGCCGCGCTGTTCATTTGTAGATCCTGTGCACCCGCTGAACCGGCAATTAAAACAAACACCCAGCAGAACTGCCTTCCATCCTTCCATCCGTTCATTATTTCTCTCCTTTTGCTTTGATTGAAAATTCCGATTCTGGGAATTCATTGATCACCTTTTGAAAATATTCTGTCGCGCGCGGGTCATTTAACTTTTTGAGTGCAATCGCCGTCTTATAGGTTGCTTCCGACAACACGTTCGTCTGTTCTTTGAATAGAAGCACGGTGCGTAAATAATCGAGTAATGCTTCTTCATATTGTCCGGCAGCTGCTTTCATATCGCCGCGCACAATTTGTGCTCGGGCGGCCGCGTCACGAGATCCTGATGCGATATCTTCATCGATCATCGTTGCGGCCTCTTTAACGCGATGCGAGCCGACCAACGCCTGCATATAATTTGCCCGCTCTGCAGGTACCGATTTAAGCTGCGGTTGCGCTGCAAACAGCGCTTCATATTCTACAGCTGACGCTTTGAAATTTTTCTGTGCCAGTTCAACACGCGCCAACAGCTGGCTTGCCCGCTGATCCCAGCCGAGAAATCGGAACTGTTCTTTGATGCGCCGTAGCAGCGTTGCCGCGCCAGCGAAGTCTCCGCTTTTAACCAAGGCTTCGACTTGCCCCATTTCTTTTGGTTTATCCGCGGAGGCTTGCCGATAGGCCCCCGTCCGGAATGTTAAGTTTTGCCCTTGTGAGGTCGTTAGCGTCACCGTGCCATCCGCCGTTGATTGAATTGCAGATCCTTCGATCTTAGTGCCCGCCGAATTAATGACAAACGGTGCTGCAAATACCGGCCCCGCTGACAAAAAGAGAACTGCGGATAACGCGGATTTAAACGGATTGCTCATGGGTCATCTTTCTTTTACGTGTTAATTCGCGTTATCTGCGGTTCTATTGTTCTGAACAAGCTGTTCTCCGGCTTTTACGCGCCACGAATTCAGCTCTGCGGTTTTTCCAGACATTGGGAAATCTTTTGCCAGCCGGTCGCTATCGGTCAGCACATCTTGTGGACGATTAAGTGCAAGATAAAGAGGCAGACTTTCGGTTAGCGCCTGCTGAATCAGTGCGGCCTGCTCGGGTTTTGATAAATCGGCGAGCAGTGCGACGCGTTGGAACGAGGCGAGCTTTTCCGCAGGATCAGTCTGCGCGCGGCCTAATTCGAGACTGGCGCGATGCACCAATAAATCATTGGTTGCAAAATTCAGGATGTCGCTCAGCACCCGCACGGCGTCCGTGCGCTGTCCTGTTGCCGCATAGGCTCGGCCTTGTACTAGTTTGGCTTCGAAATAAAATGCAGACTCTGGCCAGCGAGCAAACAGCATTTCCAAGCTTTGGATCGACTGCGCATATTGTTCGGTTTTAAAAAAAGCCTGACCGCGAAAATAGAATACGGACTCCATATATTTATCATCGCTCGTTTCGTTAAACCCAGACAGAGCCGCAAGTGCGGCTTCATAGTGTTCCAGCTCCATTAGCGCGGAGCCCTGCGCCAGCCGGGCTTGCGGTGCAAACTCAGATTCAGGAAACGTTTTAATAAAGCGATCAAACGCCTGCACGGCGTCATCCGGTTTGCTGAGTTTCGCGAGACAGGTGCCTTGATAGAAAATACTTTTTCCTAGAAATGATCTGCTCAATACGTGTAGCTCTTCGGAGATGCCAAAACTTTCTACCGTTGCATTTAATGAAGCTTCCAATGTCTGGAAATTTTCGAGCGCCTTTTTCCAATCATTGGAACTTGCGCCGCTGGCGGCAGTAAAGCGATAGGCTTCAGCCAGTGCGAACTGGGCGCGTAGTAACTTTTCCGGATCTGTTTCGTTCTTCACAACTTGTTCAAACCGGATTGCCGCAGTTACATAGTTTTCTTTTTCATATGCACTCCATGCAAGACGACTGAGTGCACGAGCTGCATATGAATCGGCGGGATAATTTTGCAGGAGCCGGTTTAAATAGTCTTCTTCGCCTTGGGCGTCACCCGTTTGTTTGCGCAACGCCGAAAGGCTGTAGAGTACGCCGGGTGCGCGGGAATGCTTTGGGAAAGAGGCGAAATAGAGGTCGTACATCCACCCTGCGAGCTTATTTTGTTTTTCGTCGAGAGCGCTTTTCCCGGCAGCCAGCAACGCTTCGGCCGCGACATCACGGTCGCCGAACCGTTCGCCAATGTAAGCGGCGATCGTCTTAGCACTGCGCGGGTCATTGAGCTGGATATGGCAAAGCATCAGCTCGCGCAATGCGGTAATGGCTTCGTTGCTTTCAGGATATTTATTCAGGGCGTCAAGATATGCCGGGATAGCGACGGCATACTGTTTTTCAAAAAAATGCCGCCGTGCAACACGGACCCGGCTCTCTACCATTTTGGTCTGATTTACACCCAGATCAATTTTAACGGTTTTGCCGCGCCCCTTGAACTCCGCGATCAGCGCTTGCGCCCGTTCTTGCGCTTTGGGGCCCCATTCGCTGTCGCCATATTTCGCGTAAACGTTATAAAACTGCGTAAGCGCCGCCTCTTTTTTATCGGCGTGTTCGTAGCACCTGCCGAGCAGGTAGCGCCCGCCCGCCAGTGGACTAATAAGCGAAACGGGTTGCCCCTGTTTTTCCAAAGCCGTTTCGAGTTGTTTCAGCAATTCGAGTTGTGTTTCGAGTACCGCAGTCGTTTCGTCCCAGTCGCCCTTAAGCTGCATCACTTTACTCCAAGTGACAACGGCCTGTCCGAACCAGAGGTCGAGTCCGCCAAGTTGCACCTCTTCGCACAGCTTTTTAGCCCGATCAAGATCGGCAGGTTTCGGGGATTCGCCGTCGGCGAGTAGGTGCGCCAGTTTTGCTTTCACTGGACGAGCGGCTTTTACCATGCTCGGCGGTCGCTGCCATACCGGCGCAAAATCTTTTTCAACTCGCCCGAGGTCATTACTGGAACATTTCAAAACCTGTTCATAAAGTTTTGCCGCGGCGGCGCGGTCGCCGCGTTCTTCGAGTAGTTCGCCATAGGTGAAGGCGGCTTGAATCGTCGCGTCGTCTGCTTTGCCGCTGGAAGAAAAATATTTTTTATAAGCAGATTCTGCTATTACGGTTTTTCTTGCGCGATACGCGGTGTCGGCGAGGAAAATCCACAGGCTTTCTTGATTACTGATGGCCGATGGCCGACTGTCAATTGAAGAGTTTTCCAAAACCCGGATCTGCTGCGCGGCCTCATCAAACTGTTTGTTGGCAATCAAGATGCGGATACGCAGTTCGGGGGCTACTTTTTCTGCTTCGGGGAAGTTCCGTAGTGTTCGGGCAAGAATCGTACGTGCCAGATTGGGAAAGCCTTCTGCCGTGAGTTCCTCGACGAATAGAAGCTCCTCCTCCACGGCGGCAGGGGATTGGGTCAGCCCGGCAAACAGAATTAGAAGCATGACAAAACAAAAACGCATGCCGGGCATGCTAGCGGGACATTTATTTAAGATCAAGAACTGGAAGTGTTAAAAAGAGTTTAAC
>CAZTEK010000131.1:0-4673 GCA_964612095.1 uncultured Verrucomicrobiota bacterium | reverse complement strand
CGGTATCGAAGTGATTAACCAAAAAGTGCGCGAGCAAAGCGCCTTCATTCATTCCCTTAAGACGGAAATCGGAAAAGTAATAGTCGGACAAGACTATCTCATCGACCGACTGATTATCGGCCTGCTGTCCAATGGACACGTTCTGCTCGAAGGCGTTCCGGGGCTGGCAAAAACGCTAACCGTTAAAACGCTGGCCGCTGCACTGAAGACCTCGTTCCATCGTATTCAGTTTACCCCTGACCTGTTGCCGGCAGACCTGACCGGAACCCTGATTTACAATCCGAAGGAATCTGAGTTTTTCGTCAAAAAAGGGCCGGTGTTCGCCAACATTATTTTAGCCGACGAAATCAACCGTGCACCAGCCAAGGTGCAAAGCGCCTTGCTCGAAGCAATGCAGGAACATCAGGTCACCATCGGTGATCAGACGTTCCGCCTACCCGAACCGTTTCTTGTCATGGCCACCGAAAACCCCATCGAACAGGAAGGCACTTATCCGCTGCCCGAAGCGCAGGTCGACCGCTTTATGCTCAAGCTCAAGATCGACTACCCAACCATTGAAGAAGAGCGCCGTATTCTCGACCGCATGGCCCGCACGGAAACCGATATCACGATCAATCCCATCATTGATCCTTCTGTTATCTTGAGTGCACGGCGCATGATCGATGAAATCTACACCGACGATAAGATCAAAGACTACATTCTCAGTATCGTCTTCGCTACGCGTGATCCCGAAAAATACGGCCTGAAAATCAAAGAATACCTGCGGTACGGTGCCAGCCCGCGCGCCACCATCGCGCTGACCATCGGCGCCCGTGCCCACGCTTTTCTGCAGGGCCGCGGCTACGTAACACCGCAAGATGTAAAATCGATCGCCCCAGACATTCTCCGTCACCGAATTATCGTTTCCTACGAAGCGGAAGCAGAAGAACTGACTTCGGAAATCCTCATCGATAAGATTTTGAGCGCGATTCCGGTACCGTAGCATTGCCGATTGCCGAATGATGATTTCCGATTATCAGCAACCCCGCGTTTTGTTACAGGAGCCTTATGAATCAAACTGATTTGAAAACCCGTACTAAACAATTCGCCCTGCGCATTCTGAAACTGACCGCGGCATTACCAAATACACAAGAAGGCAAAATTATCCGTAATCAATTAGGACGGGCAGGAACTTCGGTGGGCGCTAACTACCGGGCAAGTTGTCGCGCCCGCTCCAAAGCAGAATCCATCTCCAAAATCGGAAACGTAATTGAGGAAGCAGACGAATCATGCTTCTGGCTGGAACTGATCATTGAGGGAGAGTTTATGCCCGCATCCAAAGTCAAAGAGCTTCTTCTAGAAGCCAATGAGCTAACCGCCATCATGACTGCATCCAGAAAAACAGCAGAAGAAAACAAATGAGCGGACGAATCGGCAATCGGCAATCGGCAATCGGCAATCCTTCAACAACCTCACATCGTGAGTTGTTGAAGAAGGTGCGTCGGATTGAAATCAAAACCCGTCACGCCGTTAATGACGTCTTCGCTGGGTGCTATCACAGCGTTTTCAAAGGCCGCGGAATGGAATTCGACGAGGTGCGTGAATACGTTCATGGCGACGACATCCGCGCTATAGACTGGAACGTCACCGCACGAACTGGCGTGCCGCATATCAAAAAATTTGTCGAAGAGCGCGAGATGACCGTCATGTTGCTCGTCGACATCAGCAGCTCGAACGATTTCGGTAGCGGCGGACAGCTCAAGCGCGACCTCGCCGCAGAAATCGCGGCCATGCTGGCGTTTTCCGCAACGCGCAATAACGATCGTATCGGTTTGATCCTCTTTTCTGATCGGGTCGAAAAATATATCCCCCCGCACAAAGGCACCGCATCGCATGTCTTACGAATCATTCAAGAAGTGCTCTATCACAATCCTCAAAGTCGGCAAACTGACGCACGACCTGCTCTTGATTTTCTCAATCACACGACCCATCGCAAAGCCGTCGCCTTTTTGATTAGCGATTTTATCTTTCCGTCAGATTGCGACAAATCGCTCAAAATCACGGCCCGCCGGCACGACCTGATTGCCGTCACCATCGCCGACCGCCACGAGCGCGTCTGGCCGAAAGCGGGCCTGATCGAATGGCGCGACCCGGAAAGCGGGCAGCGCACGCTCATCGACACCTCCAGCACTGCGGTGCGCAGCGCATTGCTTCTCATTCAGGAGCAACAGCAGGAAACTTTGCAGCGCACGCTACGCCGCGCAGGCATTGACACCATAGAGCTCTTCACCGACGAACCTTACGATAAAGCTTTTATGAAATTTTTCCGCCAGCGGAGCCGGAGACGATGAAAATCCACCATTCATATTTCCTGATTCTTCTGGTACTGACAGGCTGTGGAAAACCGGTTGAGCCGCTTCCTCAAGGAGGATTCACTGCGCACGCCATACTCAGCACCAACACAATCTACGTCGGCGACCCGATTACCTTAACCCTGACCGCCCGCCACCCGGCAGGTAGTACCATCAGTTTTCCAAACATTGCCAGCCGCTTGCGAGAGCAATCGAGCGACGCGGGAAACGGAAAAGAAGTGACCGTTCGCGGACGGACTTCGTCCAGCAAGGAGCTCACAAAAACCATTTTGGAGTCGGAAGAAATCTACCAACTGAGCTCTTTCCGGGTTGGCGACTGGCCGCTCACCACGAACCCAGTCGTCTGTACATTTTCCGGTGGCGAACAAAAAACGCAGGCGTTGCCTAAACTCATTCTACATGTCCAAAGTTCTCTGAACGCAACCAACGCGACCAAACTTTCAGACATCAAGGACATCGTTAAACCGCCACTACAACTTGCACGCAAGCTCTGGGTGCCACTGGCCATCGCACTGCTAGCGCTACTTGCCGGCGCGGCGACCTTGTTCTTCCTCCGTAAGCGAAACAGGGCACAAGAATCATCCGTTCCGCCTCGACCTCCCCATGTCATCGCCAAGCAGTTGCTCGACGCGCTGCGCAAAAAACAATGGTCGCCGGAACCGTTTTTCACGGAACTATCGCTGATTCTCCGTACCTATCTCGAAAACCGCTTTATGCTGAACGCACCGGAATCAACCACAGAAGAACTAACCCGTTCAATGACCGCCGACACCCGGCTCGGCATTAAAGAACAAACCTCGTTGCACAATTTCCTAACTCAGGCCGATCTCGTAAAATTTGCCCGCGCTGGCGCGGAAAATAATGTGATGCAAAATGCTTTCGACACCGTTGAACAATTTGTAGACCAGACGACTCCATCCAATCAGACCGATCAGACTAATTAGAATGAAACTAGCGTATCCATACTTTCTGCTATTGCTACTGCTGATTCCGGCACTGCTGTGGTGGCGTGCCCGCCGCCGTGGACCGGCGGTCAACTTTCCGGACGGCGCGCTACTAAAAAAACTGCCGGTTAGTCTGGCGGTTCACCTGCAACCGATACTGAGCGTGTTTTATATTCTAGGATTAACCTGCCTTATCGTTGCGATAGCTCGTCCTCAACGCGGATTACAGGAAAGCAACGTCAACACCGAAGGCGTCGATATCGTCCTGCTACTCGACCTCTCCACGTCCATGGAGACCCCAGACTTTTCACGTAATGGACAACTCCAAACCCGCATTGAATCCGCCAAACAGGTTATCAGCAATTTTATCAGCAAACGCAAAGATGACCGGATCGGCATGGTGGGATTTGCCGCATTGCCCTACTCCATTGCGCCGTTAACGCTGGATCACAGCTGGCTAGAACAGCGAATGGGTGGACTACGAACCGGTATGCTTGAGGATGGTACAGCGATTGGCGATGGTATCGCCTCCGCCATTAACCGCCTACGTGAAAGCAAAGCGAAAAGCCGCATCGTTATTTTACTGACGGACGGCATAAATAACCGCGGCGAGCTGAAGCCGGAAAATGCCGCACAAGCCGCAGCGGCTCTCGGCATTAAAATTTACACGATCGGCATCGGCGGCGGCATGCCGGTCCGGCAAGGCTTTTTCACCCTGCCGCCGCAGGAAATCGACGAGACCACGCTCAAGCGTATTGCTGAGCTGAGCAAGGCGGAGTTTTTCCGTGCCCGGGATCTAAAGACGCTCGAAGAGGTTTATGACCGGATCGATAAACTGGAGAAAACAGAAATCGAAATGCTGCAATACACCCGCTTCGAAGAAAAAGCCGGAAGCTGGCTAATCGCCGCATTAATCTTCCTAACTTTGGAAAAAATATTAACCCTCTCACGCTTCGGGAGACTTCCTGAATGAAATTCGGCGCTCCAGAATTTATCAAATGGCTTCTGCTGATCATCCCGCTGGTTGGGCTGTTAATTTTTATGCACCGACAACGCGCCATACGGCTAGCGCTGTTAATTTCTTCCAATGTCTGGGAAACGGTCATTCCGGGACGTCGCAAAAAACACGGCCACCGCCGCACAATTTTGCGACTGCTCGCATTGCTCTGTATCGGCTTGGCACTGACGCGTCCGCAATGGGGCTCCCGATGGGAAGAAGTTAAACAGCGCGGACTCGACATTATCATTGTGCTCGATACCTCAAAAAGCATGCTGGCCGAGGACATCAAACCGAACCGCCTGAAACAGGCGCAATGGGCCGTACGCGATTTCGTCAAACAATTAAAAGGCGACCGCATTGGACTGATCGCTTTTGCGG
>CAZTEK010000130.1:0-4688 GCA_964612095.1 uncultured Verrucomicrobiota bacterium | reverse complement strand
ACATAACCGTCCAGTCGCCGATTTCAATTTCTTTGCGCTCGGAAGGCCGTCCGCCAACGTTGACCGGCAGCGTACCCATCGTGCCGCAATAAACCAGCGGCTTGCCGAGGTAGCGCTCGTCGAAACATTCGAAGCCGCGGCTCCACGGAATCCCCGACTCGTTGCCGCCCGCGATCACGCCAGCATGTACGCCGTCGCGAATCCGGCGCGGATGCATCAGCCCTTCGGGAATTTCTTTATCATAGAACGGCGAGCCGAGGCAGTAGCCCCAGACATTGGAAACCAGTTGCGCGCCCATGCCGGTTCCCATCGGATCGCGATTCACGCCGACGATACCGGTCATCGAACCGCCGAACGGATCAAGCGCGGACGGCGAATTGTGGGTTTCGACTTTGTAAACGAGGTGCAGATCTTCGTTAAATTTGATCACGCCCGCGTTGTCGGTGAACACCGAAACCAGCCAATCGATTTTCTCCGCCACCTTCTTGGTGGAAGCTTTGACGTAGGTTTTATAGAGCGAGTTGATGATTTCTTCTTTGCCAGTCTCTTCGTCTTTATATTCGATCGTTCCGGCAAACACCTTGTGCGAGCAATGCTCCGACCAGGTCTGAGCGATACACTCCAGTTCGACGTCGGTCGGCCAGACGGGTAAGCCGAGTTCGGCGCGGTGGACTTTGACGTCGTCTCGCAGGTAGTGGTTGCGGATCACGCGCATTTCATCGAGAGAAAGAGAGAGAATCCCGTCGCTGGAAATCTTCATCAGCGCGGCGTCATCGTCCGGCAGATCAATGATGTTCACCTTGATGTTTGGATGCTCATCAAAGATCGGCGCAGTCATATCGGGTTCAGCGTCCAGCCATTCCTCTTTGGAGAAAACCTGAATCGTCTGAATCAACGTGTTGGCCAGCAGGTCTTTGCCGAGATGCAAAACGTCTTCGCGGGACAGATCGCCTTTGAGAAAATACTGAATCGAGGTGTACACCTGTTCCTCCCAGGCCAGTTCGCGACCGAGAATATCGGCCATCGCGCCACGGGCAGTGCGACCCACATTGTCGGTTACGCCCGGTTTAAAGCCGATTTCAAGCATCCAGTCGAAACTGCCGGGAGCTTTCAGACGTCCGAGAGCGGAACGGGCGACCACAGCGTCGGCAAAACCGAGCTGAACGGCTTTCGCTTCGGCCCGCTTGATATTGGCGTCTACCTTATAGACGTCGCGCGTCTGGCAACCCTTGATCTTCATGCCCAGCGCACTTTTCGCCCGGCCAATCACGCCGCGACCGCGCGCATCCGGCACACCCAGCTTTAACCCAATTTCAATGCGGTAAATCATAAGAAAATTCCTTTTTCCAGAAAGAGGGCTCGAATTTACACGAATGGGGAGTGATGCCAAACCTGTTTTTTCACCCAAGCGAAGCAAGAGAGGCCGCACCGAGGTGAGGCAGCGACCGAAGGGAGTGGCAAACATTGAAAAACCGACCGGAATTATGCCATTCCAACGGCTGGAAAGAGCTCAAATAGACGATTGGTTTTGGTGAGAAAAAGTTCTGGCCCTAACCCGCCTTGGTCTTTTTCGACTTCTTTGCGGACAGTTTTTTGAAATTGCCGGCAGAGATGACCGGGTTGCCGGTCTGAGCCTCAATATCCTTCCGTGTTCTGCCCGCCACCGCCCCGCCATCCCGGGCATCTTTTGTTAGCGGTATCAAGCCCTTTGAATCGCGATCCCGATGAATTTTTGTGGTGGTCGCCTCACCCAGCATGGTCAGGATCAACTCAATATCGGTCATGTGATCACGCAGGTTTTCACGGTCGATATTTTTGATCTGCTTATATTCCTCAACTTTAAGGTCAAAAGCACCCTGCATGATCTCGTTGGTCAGAAGCGCGTATTCCAAAGCGGTCCGGGCTCCCCGGTTTTTCCATTCGTCAGTCAAATCCTGCCGGACGGCAATGCCCCTCAGCCGCTTATCAATCCACTCCTTGGGATAGCCCTTCTTTTCATAAAGTTCCTGCATCCGGGCCATAGCCAGCTCGGGGTTTTCGATCTCGTCGATGCGCTCTTTGCCAACCCGGGCCAGCCACCGTTTGAGCGGCTCGACTTTGGGCGAAGGAATGGACTGGATGATACGGAACATCGTCTCCGTAGTGGCGCAGTCGGTGGCATATAATTTTCCATCGCCGGATCGCAACTTCAGTTGTCCGATTTTTTCGGACAACTGCTCATAGCCCTCCTGTAACAGCTTCTTCTTCAAGTCATTCCAGTATTTGCGAGGACGATCCCCGCCGACCAGCACCTCAATGACATCGATAACGGAAAACCACCATTCGCCCCCGTGAAGGATTTTGCGGATATGCTTACCTTCAAACACGGTCAGCTTGGTTGTCTTTTCAGCACTCATGACGGATGGCTCCTGTTGGTACTTTTGGTTATAAAGTCTGTCGAACTTTTCCTCATCCGGAAAATAGCCGTCCAACACCCTTTTGGACAGGGTTTTTAATAAGAAAACGCCGCTCGTCGCACAGACCCATTTCCCAATGTTTGGAACTTTTTGCCAACCTTCGTGTCGCGCCGTAGCCCGTCGGCGGAGGCGGATGGAAGATTGAACGCCCCGCCCCAGCCTGCTATCACGGTTTGGCTTTATCACAAAATTCTCACCTATTTGTGCAAATCAAATAAAAATCCCAACCAATCAAGTAAACCTACGTGTTGACGCCCGTCGCCCGGATGAAACACACTTCACGAGACTCCTTTTAGACGTTATCAGATCACTCGGACACATGTTTTGCCGCTTCGCTTCTTTTGGCAGAGCCAAAAGCACTTTCGGGATCAGGTCCAACGTTCGGAATCTTTTGCGTTCCTTGCGCTCTTTCGCGGTGAAATGCTTCCAACAATTGCCACTCCCGATGGTCGTTGCCCCGCAGCAGCGGGGCCTCTCTCTCTTCGTTCGGGTGAGAACGGCTTGACGAACCAGCCGTTTTACAGAACATCGGCGGCTGATTTTTAACCAAGGAACTGATTAGAACCATGTCCGAGCAAAACCTGTTTGATGCTGTTTGATGCCGTCCCGTTTGTATCCAAAGACCTCAGCATCGACCCGCGTCAGATCGTTGCGTTCAATCTTACACTTAACCCTTACCGCCCTTAACCTGCTTTACAGAACTGCCCGACGGCAGAAAGTTTTCGCCGGTTACAACACTCCGTCCGGTTTTGCTTTCCAGCTCCAACCGCGCGCGTTTAGCGATTTTACCGCCTTTTCTGCCCGCTTCGGTGTTTTCTCTCATACCGGTGGCTTCTACACTTTCTGCGATATGCCGGGTGGAAAGTTCGGCCAGCGCGGTGAAAATCAGTTCTGCCTCGCTCATGTGGTCGCGCAGGTTTTGGTTTTTCAGTGCTTTCAGATCCTTGTGCTGTTTGACGGTCACGCCGCTCCACTCGCGGTGGATAATATTAGTCAGGAAGGCGTATTCCTCTTCGCCTTTGATTTCGTGCTCTTTCCAATAGTCGGTCAGTTTGTTACGGGTTTCCTGCCCGGTCATCCGCTGCTGAATCCACTTTTCGCTGCGACCGTGCTGTTGCCAGTATTCGCGAGCACGGTCGAGCGAGCGGGCCGGATCGTTCATATCCTGAATCCGCTCATAGCCGACTTTGGCCAGCCAGAGCTTGATCGGCTCGGCACGCGGGCTGGGAACTGACTGAATAATCCGCAGAAGTGTTTCCGGATCAGCAACATCGGTAAGATACGACTTTCCGTCCGCAGCGGGCAGTTTCAGTCGGTTACATTTTGTAACCGACTGACTGCCTTCCTTCGTCAGCCGGTTTTTCAGAACTTTCCAGTAGTTCCGGGCCGCCTGAAAATCCGACTGCTGAATCAGCGCGGCAACCACGTCCACCACCGAAAAATGCCAAGTTTCCGACGCTTCGTCGTACACCCGCCGGATTTTATAGTTTTCAAACACCGCCAGCGCATTCGCTTCGCTCATTGCAAACCTCCGTTTTGAACGCATCCGTTCTATCGGTTTTTTCCAAACATTGGAAGGAGTGATTATAAATCTTTCCAAGAAAACGGAACGCTTGACGAAGCCGCCGGTTTTCCGGAACATCGGCGGCTGATTTTTAACCGAGGAATTGATTCTACTTATGTCCGCGCAAAACCTGTTTGATGCCGTCCCGTTTGTTTCCAAAGACCTCAGCATCGGCCCGCGCCAGGTGGCCGCCGTCGCCCAGCTCTTCGCCGAAGGCGGCACCGTGCCGTTCATCGCCCGCTACCGCAAGGAGGCGCACGGCAATCTCGATGAAGTGCAGATTCTGAACATTCAGGAAAAGCTGACCTACTACAACACGCTCGAAGCCCGCCGCGTAACGATTCTCAGTTCGATCAACGAACAGGGCAAGCTGACCGACGAGCTACGTGAGCAGATTGAGCGGACCGTTTCCAAGACCGAACTCGAAGACCTTTACCTGCCCTATAAACCGAAACGCCGCACCCGCGCGACGATCGCCAAAGAAAAAGGGCTCGAACCGCTGGCCGATCTGATCCGCGAGCAGTCGCTGGAAAGCGATCCGCTGACCGTTGCCGCCGCGTTCATCAATACGGAAAAAGAAGTCGCCTCCGCCGAGGACGCGCTAGCCGGAGCCCGCGACATCGTCGCCGAACAGATTTCCGAGCGGGCCGACGTCCGCACGTTAATCC
>CAZTEK010000129.1:0-4735 GCA_964612095.1 uncultured Verrucomicrobiota bacterium | reverse complement strand
GCTTGTCATAGACGTTATCCGGCTGTATTTTCAGGGCATGAAACTGTTTGATGCCCATTGCCACCTGCAAGTTGTTCCGGACATTGAAAAAGCATTGGGACGTGCAGCCTTAGCCGGTGTCGAGCGGATGGTCTGTTGCGGTACCAAGTCCGGCGATTGGCAGACCGTCCTGCAACTGACAGAGCAGTTTCCGCAAATTACTCCGATGATTGGAATTCATCCGTGGTTTGTTTCAGATGGTTGGAATGGAGAGTTCCAGACTTTGGGGAAACTTTTGCGGGAACATCCGGAGGCGGGCATTGGTGAAACGGGGTTGGATTTCCAAAAACGTTTTACTAACCGTGTAGCGCAGGAGTCGTGTTTCGCGGTGCATCTCGATTTGGCGCGCAAAATGAATCGTCCGGTCGCGGTTCATTGCGTCCAAGCTTGGGGCCGGCTGGTCGAAATCCTGCGCGAACATCCTGCACCGCGGGTGTTGCTACATGCTTTTGGCGGAGATCCTGAGCTGATTCCGGAATTGATTGAGTTAAATTGTTGGTTTTCGTTTTGCGGATCGGTAACGAACCCGAACGCTAAGCGGGTCAGGGCTTCGGCGGTTGCCGTGCCGGATGACCGATTGTTGTTAGAAACCGATTCGCCGGACTTTACGCCGCCGGGCTGCCAGCCGCCTAATGACCCGGCTAATTTGCTACAGGTCGTCCGCGTTGTTGCGGAGTTACGTGGTGTTTCGCCTGACAAGTTAGCCGACCTGACGTTCGCCAATGCCACACGTTTTTTTGCATCTGTATAGTTGCAAGCGATTGCAGATTTCGCATATAGTGCGCTCCTTTATCCGGAGGATGCCTTTATGAGCCACGAGATCATGACGATTGAAGAGGTTGCTGAATATCTGCGCGTGTCGGAACGAACAGTTTATGACTGGGCGCAGAAGGGGCAGTTGCCCGGCGGTAAACTGGGTACAACTTGGCGCTTTAAGCGCAGTGACATTGAAGGTTGGGTAAATCATCGTATTGGAAATTCAGCGACTCCTGTTGCAATTCCTGCCGCTCCGGGTGGAGGTGTGCTCAGCCGGAGTCTTTCGCCTGAGCGGGTTGTTTTCTTTGATACGGATAAAAAAGTCGATGCATTGAAAACGCTGTGTGCTGTGCTCGGAACGTCCATGCTGGTGCACAATGAGGCCGAACTGGAAGAGGCTATTTTTCGGCGTGAAGAGTTGATGAGTACCGGAATCGGTTCTGGGGTCGGCGTGCCGCACGTACGGCTCGACACGGTGGATGATCTTATCATGGCTCTTGGTGTTGCACGCAGACCTCTCGACGATTATTCCTCGCTCGACGACATCCCAGTTCAAATTGTCTGTATGGTGGCGGCCAGCGGTACGCAACATCCGCAGTATATTCGCGCGCTGTCGGCGATCAGTTCACGTCTTAAAGATGAAACGGTGCGCAAGGCGATGATTGGGGCGAAGGATGCCGTTTCGGTGTTCAATATTTTCACTGGCAGTGAACTGAGTTGATGTTCCATTGGTTTTACTGATAAATCGCTTGGCTTAAGTCGAGTGGTTCCTATAATGCCGCAACAAGCAGGGTTTTCAGTTTATCAGGTGGAGCCCGTTTATGGACTCAAGTGTAGGTGCAAAACCGAGAAAGAGCATGCGCGAAAAAAGCATTTCAGTCGGAATTTCAGGAGTGATCATCGGTTCATTTATTTGTGGTGCGATGGTTGCTGTTCTGGTGCTACGTGCCATGCAGGGTGAAGTTGAGACAATTTCTACAATCGCGTTGATTGGTCTTCTTTTTATAACGGGACTTGCCGTTGCGGCGATCGTTCTGGCGATCGTGGCCATTTCGTTCAGTCGTGCAGCTGAACGCGCTATCACAAAAAAATCGGATGAGATGAATGCCGTGCAGGCAGAGATGATTGCACAGACTCTGTCGGTCATTGAACGCATGGAATCATCTATGTTGCGAATCGGTGATGAAATAGCCGACACGATGTACGATAACTTTGAAATGCTTGCCGAAGAAATTCAGGGGAACCTGCCGTCACGCGATGTCTTGCGTACCGATGTTGCCGATGCGGTAAAAGATTCGTTGACTGACGAGACGATCGTAGTTGAACAGCAGGAAGAGCCTGCACCGGAAGAAATGGCTGTTACTGCCGATGAGCCGCCTGCGGCAGCGGTGGAGCCTGTTGTGGTTGAAGAAAGACAGGCCCTCGTAGCTATTCCTGAAAAGGAGCAACTGGTTCCGGCGGTGTTTGATCCGGTTGTTGAGGAGCTACGCGAGAAGGCCGATAAAAAATACGGCGAGTTCAAAGATATTGTTTTACTAGGCATTTCCAATTATCCAGGCGTCATTGCCCGTAAAATCGGTGAAGGTCAGTATCGTACGAACGGCGACGATCTGGCTGATGGCGTGTTTATTATCCAAAACGAAAGAGTCGCCGTTTGTACTTTCTGCACGAATGAAATTATCACGGGGCGTTTCATGGGGGAAGCAGGCGACAGTTTTAATGTTTTCCTCCGTTCGCTTGTTAACGAACTCAAATGCGGCCATTTTACGCGCGTCTTTGTAGTATTTGATGGGAAACTTACTGACGCGAGTATGTACGCTCATGCACTGAACGGATTAAGCGGAAAAATTGATTCCGAAACGTTTGCCTGTTTTGAATTATTTGAAGGCTCACCGGATATCATTATTCCCGAACTGACCGAACGCGTTAGTCAGTTGATGGATGCCGTTCGTGTATCTTCGGTAGAAGAGGGTGATGTTCCGGCCCTTTCGTTCCGCCAACAGATCGGGGCATAATCGCAGGAAATGGCAAAAGACGGCTCGCATTTTTTCCAAGGTTTGGAAACACTGAAGAGCTTAATGAATGTCAGTCGGCCATCTTCGTCCTCCTATCGCGCTTTGTTGCACCTCGCTGTGCCGCTAATCATTACTTCAGCTTCTTTTACGGTGCAGAATTTTTGCGATCGCATGTTTTTAGCATGGTACAGCCCAGCGGCTTTACAGGCGGCTGTTCCAGCAGGCATTTTGTTTTTCACGTTGGTGTGCGGGTTTATGTCAACGGCCGCATTGGCCAATAGCCTGGTGGCTCAGTATTACGGAAGCGGCGATCTGCACAGTTGCAGTCGTTCGGTGGCACAAGCCATTTTATTGGCACTTTTTTCTTTTCCGCTCATTTTATTGCTGATTCCTGTTGGACTCTGGATGCTCTCTCTCAGCGGTCACGCACCGGAGGTGATGGCCGCCGAAAAAACTTATTTCACCATTCTGATGAGCGGCGGGCTGTTTCTACCGCTTTCTTCAGCGGTCGGCAGTTTTTTCTCTGGGCGTGGGTTGACCCGAGTGATCATGCTTTGTGCATTGATTGGAACGGGCGTAAATTTGATTCTGAATTGGTTGCTGATTTTCGGTGTCGGGCCCTTTCCAGAAATGGGAATAGCTGGTGCCGCGCTGGCTTCGGTGATTTCGGGTTTTATTTCGCCGGTGATCATGCTGATTCTTTACTTTTCAAAGAAGAACAACCGACTCTACGACACACGTCGTCTTTTCTACTTTGACGCACCGCTTTTCCGCCGACTACTCCGTTTTGGTATTCCATCGGGCATCCACATGGCGTTGGATATTGGAGCATTCTCTCTTTTTGTTTTACTGGTTGGTCGGCTAGGGGAAACCTCTTTCATGGCCGCCAATATTGCATTGAGCGTCAACATGATTGCCTTTATGCCTGCGATCGGTATTGGACAGGCTGCGGGTATATTGGTTGGACAGCATATGGGTCGGCGCGATCTGGACGGAGCCTCCGCAGTTGGCTGGAAAGCCGTGCATGTTGGTTTGATGTATACCACCTGCGCCGCATTGACCTTCGTGTTGATGCCTGAAGTCTATGTTCGTCTTTTTGCCCGTGGCGATGCGCCCTTCGATGATATTTTTCACCTTGCCCGCATACTGCTTGGGTTTGCTGCTGGTTGGGGATTGATGGATGCCACCAATCTGATTATTTCCGGTGCGCTGCGCGGAGCAGGGGATACTCACTTTGTTATGTGGTATGAAACTTCTATGGCGTGGTTTTTCTTTGCGGCGGGCGAACTTTTAATTGTGCTGGTATTAAAGTGGGGTGTGCTGGCCGCCTGGGCTTGGGCGCTAGTTTATATTTGTCTGCTGGCCTTTGGCATGATTGCGCGTTTCCGCTCAAAACGCTGGCAATTGATTGAACTGATTGAACGTCAAGAAACGATTGTAGAAGCGGTAGACGCAATGCCGTTGGACTAAGCGGTTTGCTTTTTCCAGTTGCGGATAGTCTGCATAATCTCGCGCACCCAGAGGCATTCACATTCCGTTGGACAGGGCTCTAGTTCGCCATGTCGTACGCAAAGTGCGGAGCAACCGGAATCCGGTTGCTTGCCTCGTGAGGTCAGCATGGAGCGTGTGCTTAATGCAGTAAATGCTTCAACAGGAATGGCGAGTGTGGTGCCGCAATTTTTGTGCAGATGATTGAAATAAAACAGGCCGCCCTTTAGATCCTCAAAGTTAACCTGATAGCCTGACAGTTCCAGTTCAGGATCGGCTAAAAATTTTTCCAGCGTTTCCCAAGGTTTGGAACAAGTCGGGCAAATCTTGAACGGTTTTGTATTCATGTGGTGGGCTTAATAGTTAAAAGGGCGGCTGGTTAGCCGCCCTGACCGTATTTAGTGGTGAACGTGGACTTTCTCACCCTTAGCTTGGCC
>CAZTEK010000128.1:0-4875 GCA_964612095.1 uncultured Verrucomicrobiota bacterium | reverse complement strand
CTTGCTCTGCTTCTGATGCGCCGCGTGTGGTGGCGGAAGTAAGTTTTGTGTAAAACAAAGGCCGCCGGGCTCCGGCGGCCTTTGTTTTTATCAGGATACATCAGGATATTTTAGGAATAGTTATTCCGTTGCTTTGAATATACAATTATGACCTTTCTCGGTGCCGGTGGGGAGGAGTACAAAAATGAAGAATATTTTATCAACTGTCATACTGTTTGGCGTTTCGGCTGTGGCGGGGTTGGTTATGCGACACGGCAGTGGATCAGAAAAGCCGCACATTTAGAATAGCTGATATACGCAGAATCAGCATGCCGTTACGTATCCCTGACATTAATCATCTAAAGTGGATTTTAAAATTATGCTGGATTGCAATGAGTCTTTGCACCGTGTGGATGCTTGGTTCCATCAAGCCGTATTAGACCGTCCGCCGGTTCGGTTTTCGCGACATAACCAGGCGTTTGATTCTGCGGATACAGACCAAGGCAGGTGGAGTTCTTTGCGTGATCGCTGGTTCGACGCGGAATATCAGGTTGACTGTTTTCTCCAGCGCATTAAGGGGCGGGTATTCAAAGGTGAAACATTCCCGGTCTACTGGCCCAATCTTGGTCCGGAGATTTATGCTGCTTTCTTTGGTATCGAGTTGGAGTTCGGTGAGGTTACCTCTTGGGCAAAACCGGTTATTAAGGACATCGAAGATGTCGGCCAATTTAATATCCCTCAGTTTGATCCGGATAACATTTATTATAAGCAGCTGATGGAAATGACGCAGGTTGCTCTGGAAAAATGCGCAGGGAAGGCCTTTGTCGGTGTGTCCAGCTGGTCACCGGGCATTGATTGTGTGGCCGGGTGGCGCGAGCCGCAGGAGCTTTGCGTAGATTTGCTGACAGCACCTGATGAAGTTCACGAACTGCTGAAACGGCAGCAGACTCCGATGCACCGGATTATGGATCCATTTTATGAAGCGATTGAATCCCGCGGGCATCCATCGGTCGGTTGGATGGGGATTCCGGCCAGATGCAGGAGCCACATTTCCCAGACGGATTTTGCCAATATGATTTCTCCCGACCAGTTCCGCACCTTCTGCCTGCCGTATCTCCGGCAGGAGATATCGGGCTTTGAATACAATATCTTTCACATGGATGGCAAAGGCGTGGCGAATCATGTGGACAGCCTCATCGAGGAACCGCGAATTAATGCCATTCAATGGGCGCAGGGCGTCGGCACTGATGTGCCGATTCTGCAATGGATTCCTCTGATAAAAAAAATTCAGGCAGCCGGTAAATCGGTAGTTGTTGATCTTAAACCGTCCGAGCTTGATGAATTTATGAGCAGAATGAATCCTGAAGGCATTTTTCTTTGGATCGCAGCGGATGACAGAGATCAGGATGATATTATTCGCAGAGTCAGCCGATGGACATCTGCAACCAGGATTAAATAATGAAGAGAATGATAGCCGGATTGCTACTCAGTGTCGTGTGCTGCATATCTGTGGCACGGGCAGAACTGGTTGTGACACCCGCATCGGTTTCCGAATGACTTTGTGGTGCGGATATATGCGCAAATAATAAGCACGCTTCTTGATCGCTAGGCAGAACCATTTTTTGTTTCCAAAACTCGGGAATACTTCCATTGGTAAAAATTACGCAAGCAGTGTGCCTCATGTGTTTAAAATGTTTAATTCTTTGGCCGGAGTGAAGGATGATACTGATGAAAAAAATGAAAAACAGAACAGTTGGAACTTTGACCTATACCGCCGGCGGCCTGTGCATACTTTTTTTCTGGTTGTTATTCGGTGATTTTGCCATTGCGATGCGTGACCGTGCAGGAATGCCCAGTGTCATGGAATTGCTCAGACAGCATCATGCATCAGACACGACGATGTCTGTGCTGTTCAGTGCGCTGCCGGCAATTATTGGAATGGTTCTGGGGCCGATGGTAAGCTACAAGTCTGACCGTTACCGGAGCCGATGGGGACGCCGGATCCCGTTTCTTATAATTCCGACACCCATCGGTGCTCTCGCAATGATCGGAATTGGCTGCAGTCCTTGGCTCGGAGCGCAGCTTAACGGTTTGCTGGGGTCGGGTTCGCCGGGGCTTGATTTTTGTGTTTTGACGATTTTCTGTCCGTTCTGGATCATTTTTGAGTGTGTTCTTATCGTAACTATTGCAATTTTTACCGGGTTGATAAATGACGTTGTTCCGCATGGGCTGCTTGGCCGCTTCTATGGTTGTTTCCGCATAATCAGTCTTGGTGCCGGAATAATTTTCAACTATTGGATTTTTAAATTCACCGAAACGCATCTTTTCGAGATATTTCTTTGCGTAGGGCTACTGTTCGGCGGCGGATTTGCTTTGATGTGCAGTATGGTGAAGGAAGGGGACTATCCGCCGTCTCCGGTAGAGGAAGTAGCGGGGAAACGCGGGAACAGGTTTCTTTCGACAGTCAAAATATATTTCGTAGAGTGTTTTTCCCACAGTTACTATCTTTGGATTTTTGCTGCTTTAACACTGGGGGTGATGTCCCTTTATCCATTCAATATGTTTGCTCAGTGGTACGCGGATTCACTGGGTATGCCGAAGGCGGTTCTGGGTAAACTAACGGCGCTTTCCTATACTATTTCCATCATTTTGGCATTTGTTGTCGGCTGGCTGGTTGACCGCTACAGTGCCTTGCGGGTTGGAATCATTACGATGCTGATTTTTTCATTAACAATGCTTCTGAGTTTTGTTTTTATCGGAGGACGTACAAGTTTCGGTGTAATTTATGTTTTCCACACCGTTATTTCTGGCATCTATTTTACTGCGACGGCCTCTCTTCCAATGGTTCTTTTCCCGAAGATACGATTTGCACAATTTGCATCGGCGGGGACGTTGCTTGTGTCGATCACCACCGCATTGATAGGGCTTATTCAAGGACCGCTTCTGGATATTTCCGGACATAATTACCGGCTGACCCTTCTGATAGCGTGCATTTTTTCAATTCTGGCGTTGATGTGTTTCGTGGTGGTTATGCGTAATTACAAAGCGTTAAAAACCGCAGAAGCGCCGCTGTATTAAGCGGTCTATAGATAAGGCGGTGTAAGCGTGTTTACGGATGAGTTCGGGATATTACATTTATTCTCCAGTCAGCTGTTTTCTATGCAGGGACACTTTGTTTTACACGCTCAATGGCCAGACGGCAAAAAGACCGCTACTGCCGCAAGATGCAAAATCACTTGTTAATCAAAATTTGATAATTTACTGTAAATGAAAATTTACAGGAGATAGGGCCATGTCCAGAAAACTTTCAAAAAACAACTCTATTGTTGATGTGGCAAAAAAGGCCGGGGTGTCGATTGCCACCGTGTCCAGAGTGCTGAACGGCAGTCCTCGGGTCAAGGAATCGACAAGAAAGCAGATCATGGATATTGCAGACCGGATGGGGTATTCGCTGGCAGCCGGACGTCCCGGACCGAAGCCCGATCAGCCGTCATTTAAAAAGAGGGTGGCTTTTGTTAGCTTTATGGATCGTTATCATTCCAGCGGGGATTTGCCAGCTACGTTTCTCGCACTGCAACGCGGTGTCAAAGAAGGTATGAAAGGTCACGGAGTCGCTATACAACGGTATTGTATCGATACGGAAGCTGAATTGCCTGACGAGCTGGTGTCCGGGTCGTTTGACGGGTTTATTCTGGAAGGACTGCGGCCGCATCCGACTGTTGAACGTTTTTTGCGTACCAAGCCTTGCTGCTGGGTAACAAACACTCCATGGACGCCGACGTGGGGTGATCATGTAATGATCGATCATCGCGAAGCAGGAATGATAGCGGCAGAATACCTGATAAATCATGCTTGCCGCAAGCTGGCGATAATAAAGCTGGGGCAGGCCGACCGGGTTTCCGCACTTCGCGAGGAAGGGTTTATTTATGCTGCCGGTAAGCAGGGAGTCCGTGCTCAGGCGCTGGCTGCCCGGAGTCCATTGCCGGATGTGCGGACAAGTTATCCGGAATTAGTTTACGTTGATGAAATCATTACTCAGTTCAAAAAAACAGCTGGTTCTGCGGACGGAATATTTTTTGAAAGTGACCGTTCGCTGGCTACGCTATATCCCGTGATGGTAAGAGAAAAACTCATTGTCCCTGGCAAGACCGTACTGATCGGTTGTAACAATCAGCAAACGTTTTTCAAAGGAATTTCGCCGCATCCGGCTACGATCGAAGTTCACTTTGAACAGATCGGACGCATGGGCACTTCACAGTTGCTTTGGCGAATGCAAAATCCAGATTGCCGAAAGGTTCGCGCTTTTATTTCTCCGACCTTGATCTCGTTATCATAGAGTGGGATGAGGGTCATTTCGCCGTTAACGTCTGTCGGAAATCTATACGATTCGGCAGATTTTCCAGAAGAATTCGACTTCGCTTCCGATATTGCCGATGAAGTGATTTCTGATGCTGCCGTCTAAATGAATGGAGTTTCATTCCGGTTGTAAAGGATTGTAAATGAATGCGGTTCTGCAACTCGAAGTGATAATATTTAAGGGTGCTGCCTGCCGATGCGAGATCCTGAATTTCCAGCCGGAATCTTATTGCACAGAGCCGCAGCAACTGGAGAGGCGTGGCGTGGAAGAAAATGTAAATTATAAAGTTGTTTCGTATTAAAAGTCGGCTTGTAGAATTTAGACGTAGTGGCAGCGGCTGTCCGGTTCGGTTTAATAAAAACAGACAAAAAGAAAAAATAATGAAGACGATAACCCTGATCGTATTTTTGCTTGGTGAAATGTGTTGTATATCCTCCGTATGTGCGGATTCATCCACATCGGTCTCTGATGATTTTAATCGCAACGGGATCGGGTATAGTTCTAATGCCGCTGCTGCCCTTGTTAATGCGAACTGGACA
>CAZTEK010000127.1:0-4959 GCA_964612095.1 uncultured Verrucomicrobiota bacterium | reverse complement strand
GGCAGCACGCCGGAGCCCAAACAAACTTTTGCCCGCCCCTTAGCAAGTGCCATGATACGGTCGGCTTCTTTACAGGCCGCCGATGAATCGTCGGTGCAGAACACCGCCGGGTTCATATTGATCCGCACCATCACCTCTGGGTACTTCGTCATTTTTTTCATAAACGCCGACTGATCGGTCTCGCTGGGACAAATGACATATTGCGTACCGGTGGAAAGCATCTCCTCAAGAATCGGCTCCGTATTGCCGCCGATAATACAAGGCACCGTCTCGCCGAGAAATACAGAGGCACCGCGGATCAAATCCTGCAAGGCCGGAAGAACCTGCTCCTTGAACATGTGCGGCGGCACCAGCGGCGGGGTGGCGGCGGATTCAAAAAAAGTAATGCCGACACCGGCATCCGCAATCGCTTTGCAGAAACGAAGCTGACCGGCTGTCAGCTTTTTCAAAACCGCCTCAACGGTTTCCGGTTCAGTCAGTGCATCGCAAAGCAGATTTTCCAATCCGCAGAGATTGGCCGCCAGCGAAAACGGGCCGCTGACCGGAACTTTAACCGCGGCATCCGGCAGAAGTTTTTTCAGTTCTTTTGCCGCTTCAACAATCAAATGCAGCCGACCGGAAACATCCGGATCAAAGTCGGGCAGATCCAGAATGTCGGCGGTTTCGCCGCAGAGATGCCCTGTCGGGGCGGGAATCCCTGCCCCGTCAGGTTCGGCAATCTTCGCTCCGTAGGCCTCGGGTTCCAGATTGTAGATATCGATGCCGACCACAACCGGGGTATGATGATACAACTCAAACGCCGTCCGGTGCGCTGCGATGATCAATTCCTTACTGCGAGAAACTTCCCACGGCGTTTTGCCGATGACTTTCGCCGCATGCTCATAAACTGCCGGTATGAATTTCATGCTAAAACCTTTTCTGTTTGTGGATGTGTTGAATGATGATCCGGCAGTCTTCGAGCACTTCATAGGTGTGTTCGAACATCGCGTCGAACTGGAGGCAGTCGCCGGTATTCAAAATGTGCGTTTCATAGGGCAGAACCACCTTGAGCGTTCCGTTGAGCACCCAGCAGGTTTCATATTCATCGCGGTGCGCGTCCGGATTGGAACGCTTGGCGCCTTTGGGTGCCTCGGCGTAGAAACATTTGGAGTTAGCAAATTCGATCTGCCGGAAATGGAAATCTTCGACGATGCGGTCGGTTTCTTTTTTGCACTGCGCGGTACGCGACTCAATCAATGCAAGCAGTTCCGCCGAGGTGATCCCGAAAGCCCGCGCCAGCCGGAACAGCGTGCCGAGACCGGCCACGGTCTGATTGCGCTCCAGCTTTGAAATCACCGCCGGAGAAATGCCGGATTTTCCCGAAAGATCGGCAATCGTCAGCCCGTCCCGCTTGCGCAGGTCGCGCAGAACGGAAAAGTTATACATATCCGTATTTTCGCTAAAGTTTCCGGTCATCTGATTGCTCCTTAAAAAACGTACAATATCGCCGCATATAGTTCTTTGGCAATATATTTTATATTAAAATCTATTGATATAGAAATTTTATTCCGGCACTATCCAGAGAAAATAAACAGGTAAATCCCATGATTATCAGCCGTACAATCAAGCCCGCAGACCTTCTGAGCCCGATTCAGAACTTCTGGGCTGTTTCCGGACAGAAGATCGACGACCTGAACCAGAACTATGACGTAAAGAAAGGCTCGCCGGTCTTTACAGTGAAGGGCCAATACACCGCACGCGGATGGACCGAATGGACGCAAGGTTTTCAGTACGGCGCAGAAATTCTGCAATTCGACGCCACCGGCGATGAATCGTTTTTAAAAACAGGCAGAAAAAATGTCGTCGAAAAAATGGCGCCGCACGTCACCCACTTCGGAGTGCACGACCACGGCTTTAATAACATCAGCACCTACGGCAATCTGCTGCGTCTGATGAATGAAGGCAAAATCCCGCAAAACGAATGGGAACGCAATTTTTATGAACTGGCGCTGAAAGCCTCCGGCGCCGTACAGGCGCGCCGCTGGACCGCACTGCCCGCCGGCGGCTATATCTATTCCTTTAACGGCCCGCACTCGCTTTTTGCCGACACCATTCGCTCGCTGCGCGCGCTGGCGGTCTCACATCAGCTCGGCCACCTCTTCATGGGCGAAAACGACATCAAGGTCAGCCTGCTCGAACGGCTGATTCAACATGCCAAGACGACTGTAGAAACCGTCGTTTATTACGGCGAAGGTCGCGACGCCTATGACGTGCGCGGACGCACCGCCCACGAAGGGATCTTCAACCTGAACGACGGACGCTTCCGCTGCCCGAACTCGCAACAGGGTTTCTCGCCATTCACCACCTGGACGCGCGGCCTCGCCTGGATCATGCTCGGCGCGGCCGAACAGCTGGAATTTCTCGCGACCGTTGATGATTCTCAATTCAAACCGTTCGGCGGGCGTTCCGCAGTTGAAGGTTTTATGCTGAAGGCCGCCAAGGCTACGTGCGATTTCTACATCGAAAACAGCGCCGCCGACGGAATTCCCTACTGGGACACCGGCGCACCGAACCTTTGGAAACTCGGCGAGAATTACCTGAGCCGCCCGGCCGATCCGTTCAACGATGCCGAGCCGGTCGATTCCTCTGCCGCCGCCATCGCCGCGCAGGGACTGATCCGCCTCGGCCATTACCTGAACGATGAAAAATATATGCAAGCGGGTCTAACCGTCATGAAGACACTGCTCAGTGAACCGTATTTGAGCACAGATAAAAATCATCAGGGACTGATTCTCCACTCGGTTTATCACCGTCCTAACGGCTGGGACTATATTCCTGCAGACCAGTCAGTACCGTGCGGAGAATCCAGCATGTGGGGCGACTACCACGCCCGCGAAGCCGCTCTGCTCGTCCAGCGCCTCGCAGAAGGAAAACCGTATCTGAAGTTTTTTTAACCCGTCAAAAGGCAGAAAGTCAAATGTCATGAAAATCCCGACCTTGGACCTGCGACTTTGAGACCTTGGACGCGACTGAAAGGAGAAAAAGATGATCATAGGCGATCTGAAAGAAATCAAAGGCCGCACCTATCCGGCACGACGTCTAACCCAAAACCTCGTCGGCGGCATGTCGCCGGTGAAGTGCGATAACTTCTGCATGGGCTACGTAACTCTCGACCCAAACGGCGGACAGGTACCGTGGCATAATCAGGAATCGGAAGAGGTTTACTTTGTCGTTTCGGGAAAAACCGAAATGTGCCTCGGCGACGAGCGGCGCGAAATGTCCGCCGGGCAGATCGTCAAGATTCCGCCGGGCGTTTTCCACCAAATGACCAATATCGGTGATGAACCGGCGCATTTTGTTTACTGCTACGGCCCGGCTGGCGACGTCGCCCACTGGCGGCAGGAATTAGCCGGAACGCTACCGAAAGAAGGCGTGGATGTTCCCGCCCTGCCCGCAGGCGCTCAACCTCAATGCACCGAAATGCCTAAAGGCGGACCGGTGATCATCTAAATGACGAATATCGAACAACGAATATAGAATAACGAAGTACGGGCGGGCCTTGTGTCCGCCCATGGAAAGGAAACGCATCATGGAAATCAAGAAAATCGGAATCATCATGAACGGCGTGACGGGGCGCATGGGCACCAACCAGCATCTCGCACGCTCCATCACGGCCATCATCAAACAGGGCGGCATCAAGGTCGGCAACGACCTCATTATCATGCCCGACCCGATCCTGACCGGCCGGCGCGAACACGCCCTTAAAGAGCTCGCCGAAAAATACGGCAAGGAAGCCCGTGGCGAAGCCTACAAATACACCACCGACGTGCAGGGTGCGCTCGATGGAAAATACGGCGAAACCGAAATCTTCTTCGACGCCTCCGGAACGCTCCAGCGCGCGGGTTATATCGAAATGGCCGTTAAAGCCGGCAAAGCGATCTACTGTGAAAAACCGACTGCGGTTGAAACCAAAGAAGCCGTTCGCCTCGCCAAGCTGGTTGACGCCGCCGGCCTTAAAAACGGTGTGGTGCAGGACAAACTCTGGCTGCCCGGTTTCCGTAAACTCAAAATGCTCAAAGAGCTCGGCTTCTTTGGCAAAATTCTTTCCGTCAAAGGCGACTTCGGCTACTGGGTCTTCACCGGTATGGACTATGACCAGCCCGCCCAGCGCCCGAGCTGGAACTACCGCTCCGAAGACGGCGGCGGCATGATGATCGACATGTTCTGTCACTGGCGCTATGTCATCGACAACGTCTTCGGCCCGGTCAAAAGCCTCGTCGCCTACGGCAACATCGATCTGCCTGAGCGCCGCGCTGAAGACGGCAAGCCGTTCAAATGCACCGCCGACGACTCCGCCTACGCCATGTTCCTGCTCGAAGACGGCACCATGGTTCAGTTCAACAGCTCGTGGTGCACCCGCGTGCGCCGCGACGACCTGCTCACCGTCCACGTTGATGGCACCAAGGGCTCGGCCGTTGCCGGACTGCGCGAAGTCAAAACTCAAAGCGCAGCCAATACCCCGAAACCGGTCTGGAACCCGGACGTCCCGCAGCCGATTGACTTCCTCGGCGGCTGGGAAGATGTGCCGAACAACATCGTCTATGACAACGCCTTCAAAATTCAGTGGGAAATGTTCATCAAACACGTCGTACTCGGCACGGAGTGGAGATACTCCCTCATGGAAGGCGCCAAAGGCGTTCAGCTCGCTGAACTCGGCATGCAGAGCTGGAAAGAGCGCAAGTGGGTTGACGTCCCAGCACTGAATTAATCCTCCGTTTCCAATCTCTGGATTTTTTCCGGAGATTGGAAATGCCCCCCCCCTCTCATCGACCAATTGGATCAACCGACGTCCATTAGCAGGGGATAGTTCAACGAGAGCTCGGGCGCAATCATCTCCATAATGACGGAATGGTATTGCCGCATCTCCGTGACGAGCAACAGCACGTATAGGGGACAAGCTGGCATTTATTGGAGGAGGAA
>CAZTEK010000126.1:0-4980 GCA_964612095.1 uncultured Verrucomicrobiota bacterium | reverse complement strand
AATCAGATTATCGGAAGCGCAGACATCTTCGTTTGCGAAACAAGGTTCAGGGAACCGCAGTGCGTCCGCGCATGGCTGTTTACGTTTCCAACCGTTATATTTACGTGCAAGTTATCGACGACGACGCACAGAAAACAATTTGTTCCGCTTCATCGCTGGGGGACAAGTGTACGGTCGATACCGCTAAGGCGGTTGGAGCTAAAGCGGCTGAAGCAGCCAAGGCTCAGGGTGTATCTAGGGTTGTTTTTGATCGCGGCGGCTTTGCATACGGATCACGCCTGCGTGCGTTGGCCGATAGCGCTCGTGAAGCCGGCCTTCAATTTTAGTTTTATGTAAATGAGGAGTTGCTCGAAGTGATTGAAAAATCAGCAGAAAAAAAAGTGAAGTCGGAGTTTGAAGAACGCGTAGTTCACATCAACCGCAATTCAAAAGTGGTCAAAGGTGGACGCCGGTTCAGCTTCGGCGCACTGGTTGTTGTCGGTGATGGAGCTGGGCGGGTCGGATACGGACTCGGTAAAGCCAACGAAGTGGCCGATGCAATTCGCAAAGGTGGCGAAGCGGCCAAGCGTGCGATGAAACCGATTACCATGCGCGGAACCACTATTCCGCATGAAACAACGGGCAAATTCGGAGGTGCACAGGTTTTGTTGCGCCCGGCATCTGAAGGTACTGGTGTAATCGCTGGCGGATCGTGCCGCGCGGTACTTGAACTTGCCGGTGTGCGTGATGTGCTCGCTAAATCGCTTGGTAGTAGCAATAAATTGAACGTAACCAAAGCCACTATGGCTGCCCTTGCAACTTTGCGTACACGCGAAGCGGCGCTTGCAGCTCGCGGAAAATAAAAAAGAGGTTTTTTAAAATGGAACTCCATTCACTACAGCCTGCAAAAGGTTCTACACACCGTAAAATGCGCGTAGGTCGCGGCCGAGCTTCCGGAAAAGGGAAGACTTCAGGACGTGGACATAAAGGCGCATACGCTCGTTCTGGGCATAAGCACAAGCCTCTTTTTGAAGGGGGGCAGATGCCTATGGCTCGCCGCATTCCAAAACGCGGATTCAGCAATTATACTCGCAAGGTATTTGCTCCGGTAAATGTGGCGGCATTAAATGCATTTGAAGCTGGTACCGTGGTAACGCTGGAACTGTTGCGGCAAGTCGGGTTTGTCAATGGCCAGTGGGATGGCATTAAAGTGCTTGGTAACGGTGAAATATCGAAAAATATCGCGGTCAAAGCCAATGCATTCAGCACCTCGGCGAAAGAAAAGATCGAAGCTGCCGGTGGCAGTTGCGAAACAATCTGATTCATAAAATTAAGCGGGGTAAACGATGCTTTCCGCCTTCGTCAACAGCTTTAAGATTCAGGAACTGCGCCAGCGGATACTTTTCACCTTGGGCGTAATTTTCCTGTGCCGTCTGATTTCTGACATTCCGATTGCGGGTGTTGATTTCAGTATGATTACTAGCTATATCAAGAACTCTGCCGGACAGGGCGTCGGGTTTCTTGACATGTTTAACTTGTTCAGCGGTGGTGCTATAGCGAATTGTGCTGTAGGCGCGCTCGGGATCATGCCGTACATCAGTGCTTCGATTATTATTCAGCTGATGACTGCGGTAGTTCCAGCTCTCGAAAAATTAGTGCGCGAAGGGGAGTCGGGGCGAGCTAAAATTACACAGTACACTCGGTATCTTACCGTGGCACTTTGCGCTTTTCAGGGGTTTCTGATAGCTAGAGCTCTTGAAAGTGGGCACCTTTATTTCCCTGCGGACGTGGTTCGTATTCCTGGTCTTGGGTTCGAATTGCTTACGACGATGACTTTAGTGACAGGCACTCTCCTACTGATGTGGCTTGGTGAGCAGATAACCGAACGCGGAATCGGTAATGGTATTTCTATGATTATCACGGTTAATATCGTTAGTCGTATGCCTGCGGCAATTGGTGCGATGATTAGTATGTTTAAACCGGTTGATGGAGTTGTCCGGCATTCTCCTTTTATGGCGGCAACCATGATTATAATGGTTTTGGCGGTTATTGCCGTGGTGATTGCTGTTACGCAAGCGCAGCAGAAGATCCCAGTTCAATATGCTAAACGTGTTGTCGGACAAAAAGTTTACGGTGGGCAACATACGTTTATGCCTTTGCGTGTTAATTATGCTGGGGTTATGCCCATTATCTTTGCTCAAGCGATTTTAATGTTTCCTGAAAAAATATTAAATATGTTGCCATGGCCGGCGGCCAAACAACTTGGTGCCGCACTGGGCTATGGAACGGGTCCTTATATGGCTTGTTTTGGGCTTATGATTCTTTTCTTTTCCTATTTTTGGGTGGCTACGCAATTTAATCCCGTACAGATCGCTGATGATCTCAAGAAAAATGGCGGCTATATTCCCGGCATACGTCCAGGTAAATCCACGGCTGAATTTCTTGATCGAACGATGACTCGAATCACATTGGCTGGTGCTATATTCTTAACCGGTATAGCCGTATTGCCAACGATTATGGGGAATCAGTTTGGTATTCCTGGTCTTGTGGCTTCATTTTTTGGTGGCACCAGCTTGCTTATTATCGTCGGGGTCATGCTTGACACGATGCGCCAGATTGAGTCTCACCTGCTGATGCGTCACTACGACGGATTTTTGAAAACGGGGAAACTAAAATCCGGAAGAAGGTAGGCGATGGAAGCAATTATTCTCCTTGGCGGACCCGGCGCAGGCAAGGGAACATTAGCTGAAGACCTTAGGCGGCATACATCCTATATCCACGTGTCCACTGGTGACATGTTGCGCGCCGCTCTAAAATCAGGCAGTCCAGTTGGGCTCGAAGCGAAAGCTTTTATGGAGGCTGGTGAGCTGGTTCCGGATTCCGTTATTCTGCGCATCATCGAAGAACGTATCGCTAAAGAACCGTCCACCGCTCGTTTTATGTTTGATGGATTCCCTCGTACCATTGAGCAGGCTAAAGGGCTTGATCATATTTTTAAAAAATATAGCGGGGTTCTTTCTCACGTTTTCAATTTGGAAGTTCAGCGTGAAACGTTGCTTCGACGTCTTACTGGGCGCCGCGTTTGTAGAGCCTGTGGTGCTGTTTATCATTTAACGACCAAGCCTCCTGAGAAATCTGGTGTTTGTGATGTTGATGGTGGAGAGCTTTATCAGCGTACTGATGACAGCGAAACGACCATTCTTCATCGGCTTGAGGTTTATGAAAAACAGACGGCCCCTCTCATCGCTTACTATCGGCAACAAGGGGTGCTTCGTGATACCGAATCTGGTGGGCATGCTGATGTAACTACCGCGCTGGTGCTCGCTGTACTCAAGGCGTAGGACGGGCAATGATTGTTATCAAAACCCCTTTTGAACTCGATGCTATGCGCCGAGTAAATCAGATGACTGCTCAGGTGCGTGACGCACTCGCCGCAATGGTTTGTCCGGGGGTAACCACGCTTGATTTAGGTAATGCGGCCTTTGAACTTATTCGTAAGCTTGGGGGAACCAGTGCCTTTTACGGCTACCATGGGTTTCCTGGCCAAATCTGCGTTTCCATTAATGAAGAGGTTGTACATGGAATTCCAGGTAAGCGGATTATTCGTGACGGGGATATTGTCAGTATTGATACTGGGATTAGTTTTGGCGGATTCATCGGTGATACCGCAGTTACTGTAGCGGCTGGTAAAATTGATGATAAAAAACGGAAGCTACTTGAAGTGACTAAGGCGGCGCTTGATGCCGGAATTTCTAAAGCAGTGGCTGGTAATCATCTTGGTGATATCTCGAATGCGATTCAAGTGGTGGTGGAATCTGCTGGTTTTTCTGTAGTACGTGAATTTGTTGGCCATGGGATTGGTCGTGATATGCATGAAGAACCGCAAATTCCAAACTTTGGAAAGGTGGGGCGCGGACCGAGGCTTAAGCCTGGTATGACACTGGCTATTGAGCCTATGGTTAATTTGGGCGGTTCTAAAGTGAAGGTTTTGGACGACAACTGGACCGCGGTCACTTGGGATGGAAGCGCGTCAGCACATTTTGAGCATACGGTGGCCGTTGGCGTGACCGTCCCTGAAATTCTCACACTGCCCTGATTTTTATGGCGAGGCCATGGTGATAGTTTCGAATTTGTGAGGTCGAAAAGCATATTTGATTCTTGTTTTTATAGACGGTCTCACTATGATTTGCGCTCTTTTATATTCGTAGTTTTGCGAGCTAACCGGCCGAGTGGCCGTGAGCAGTCTGCGAGAGAAGGAAATAACCCCGAGGTGGGCGCATCGCGTAATGCGGTAGCGGCTGTCGCGGTTTGAATAGAGAATAAATAGTATGGAATCAACACTCAATAATGATGGCTTTTCTATCGGCATGGATGCCGCAGCTATCGATGCAATGTATAATAACACCCTCAAGGACTTCGCCGTCGGCTCAATTGTGCCAGGTAAAGTACTTCGCGTTCAAGATGACGAAGTGCTCGTCGATATCGGTTACAAGTCGGAAGGTATCGTGGACGGTGACGAATTCGTAGATGTCGATACCATTAAAGTTGGCGACACGATCGAAGTTTTTCTAGAAAGTCTCGAAAATGACCACGGCATGGTTGTTCTCAGCAAGAAACGTGCAGAACAACAGCGCAAATGGGATCATATTGTAAACGACTGTGAAGAAGGCAGTTTGGTTGAAGGGATGATCACTCGCGCCATTAAAGGCGGTTTTATTGTTGATATCGGTGCGGATGCATTCCTGCCCGGTTCGCAGGTGGATGTTGTTCCGGTTCGTAATCTTGATGATTACATCGGCAGAACCCTGCAAGTAAAAATCATCAAAATCAACAAAGAGCGCAAAAACATTGTTGTTTCTCGTCGCGAAATTATCGAAGAAAGCCGCCGCGAACAGAAACTTAAATTACTTGGTGAAATCAAAGTCGGCCAGCTTCGCAAGGGCACGGTCAAGAACATCACCGATTTCGGTGCGTTTGTGGATCTTGACGGTATCGATGGAC
>CAZTEK010000125.1:0-4998 GCA_964612095.1 uncultured Verrucomicrobiota bacterium | reverse complement strand
GGGTCGATCGCGAACTGACTCCGGAAGAAATCGACCGGATGCTTAAAGGTGTTAACTGCCGTGGCGAGAGTTTACGTGCGCTCAGAGTGGAACCTTTACGGCGTACGCCTGCCGACCAAGTTGGCTATACGCTTACGCTCGGAGAAGGGCGTAATCGCCACATCCGGCGCATGATGGAGGCCCTTGATTGCAAGGTGATGCGTTTGGTGCGCGTTTCTGTCGGTCCGCTTCGTCTTGAAAAACTCCGTACCGGCGAACACCGGGAGTTGGCACCTTCAGAGGTTCAGCAACTCCGTAAAGCGGTCGGGCTTTGAAGAGAACGATAAGCGATTAATTCTAAATGATAATGGGGCGGAACTATTCCTCATTTATCGCTTAACACTTATCGTTCATTACTTCTCAGAGAACCTTGAGTGTGCTTTGAAAGGCAATGCCGCTTCCTTTAATGCTGGCGGGCGAGCTGAGTACGGATGTAACGGCTTTTTCCATGCTGAGGAAGTCTGCAAACTTTTTAAAATCTTCCGCCGTGGTGGAAAGTAGTTCATTTCGCAAGCTTTGCCTTTTTTCATCCGTCTGACCGGTTAGGTAGCGGAGCATATCGGTGTACCCTTTGGCGTCGGGTAGCAGGTATGTATCGATTCCTCCGATGGCTCCGATGAGCGCACGGGTCAGCTCGTCTTCGTCGAGCTGGAGGTTTTTCAGGAAGTTGGCGGTTTGTCCGTAGGCTTCGAGTGTAGCGGCGAGATTGGGATCGCGGTAAGAGGCGAAGGCGAGGACGCCGCAGTTGGGATCAAAACCACACATGGCACCGTAGGCACCGCCTTGTACGCGGATTTTTTCCCAGAGCCATGCCGTGCGCAGGTATTTGGTGATGACGAGTGAGGAGCCGTCCATTTTGTAGCCGTTATCGAAGAGGTTGATGGCTCGTCCGACATAGTTGACTCGTGAGGGAGTTTGCAGTGCTTCCGATTTGGAGAGCACGGCGTCGAACTTCCAAGGCTTGGAAGAAGTACTTTTGACCGTTGGAAACTCAGCGAGAAATTTTTCCAGTGTTTGGGAAACTGGCGCATGGTCTTTTCTATCGGCGGTGATGTTAACGATGAGTCCGCCAGCGATGAGTTTCTGCAAAATTGTTTCAAGCCGTGCGACGGTGCCAGGCCAGTCTTCTTTCATTTTTTTCTGCATGGCGCGGTGAAAGAAAAGGGCGTCGATGCCGCTCATGAGTTCGGCGGCCCGGTGGGCTTCGTGATAGTGCGCTCTAAGGCGCGACATCACGGCGGAGTGTCCACTGGGAACCAGTGAGCTTTCCATTTCAGCTTTTTGTTCGAGAAGTACTTCGCGGAAGCGCTTACGGTTGTTGAAAGCGGGTGTAAAGAGGATGTCGTGCAGGATGTCGAAAAGGTCGCCGGTTTGCTCGCTCATGCATTTCCCGCGCAGGAAGAGATGTGCGGCGCTGGCGGGTGAGTTTTCTAGTGCGGCAAGGAAAGGGCAGGCGTGGAGTCCGCCGGTTTTTTGTGCAATACGTTGTGATAGTGAAGCGAAATCTTCTTTCTGCGTGCCCATTTCGAGGAGCATGCTGCCGAGAAGAGAAACCCACGGCAGATCTTCAGCGTCTAGCGTATGGAGGTTGAAGCCCACATCGATATAGACGATGCCGCCGGTGAAAATTTCATGGAAAAGGACGGTGGCGTTATCGCACGTTTCAACGGCGCGCGGAATGGTGCGGATTTTTTGATCGAGGTCTGTCCGTTTGAGTAGAGGGAGCGTTTTGATCGCTTCGGGCGTGTCGGGTGTTTTCTGCATGTCGAGCAGTCGGGATGCGGCATCGACGGTACGGGACAGTTCATCCGGATGCATAGCGGTACGGACGGCCAGCAGGCGGGCTTTTTCTTCGGCTTCGTCGCGGGCAGCTTTTTCCGAATCGGGAATCAAACGAACCGTGGCGCGGTGCGGGTTTTTCAGTAAAAGGTTTTCAATGAGTTCTTCGAAGTAGCTCGGGTTGGCGGCGATTTTATCCTTCAGTTCAGCGAGAGGATATTCGTAGGCGGCGAGGCCGAGCGGATCCCAGCCGTAGAGCCAAGTTTCCAGCATGTTGAGCATGACGGAAAGCCCTTGAGGGAAACTGCCTTGATTGTTTTCGCGCAGGTCGAATTCAAAGGAGTTCATCGCGGCTTCGATGTCGCCGCGATCAATCCCTTCTTCAACCAGTTTTTCCAGAGTCTGGAAAATCAGCGCTTCGACTTTTCCGAGGTTTTGAATTTCCACGCCTTTCATGCCGATAGACCAGGCGGGTTGACGCAGATTGGTTTCGAGGCCAAAGCCAGCAAGGTCTTCGCCGAGGTCTGATTCGATGAGTATTTTGCGCAGGGGTGATCCGGAATTTCCGGTAAGAATCTGGTCGAGGATGATGAGTGCGAAATGGAGAATGCCGTCGGGGATGGCCCAGTTGACCGTAAGAAAGGCTTTGGTTTCCTCGCTGACGGCGTAGGTTTCTTCAATGGTTATCGGCTTGGTAAACGGCTTTTGTAACGGGATCGAGGAATCCGGGGGATTTTCCAATCGTTGGAAGCCGTCGAGGTATTCACCGAGAATTTTCAGGCGGCGTTCTGGATTATCGTTGCCGTAGAAGAAAATGCGGGCGTTGGAGGGGTGGTAGTGGGTTTCGTGAAATTTGCGGAAATCCTGATAGGTGAGTGTTGGAATTTTCGCCGGATTTCCGCCGGAATCGAGGCCGTAGGTGATGTCGGGGAAAAGCGCCTGCTGGGAGCGTTCGAGCAGGATATTGTCGGGGGATGAATAGGCCCCTTTCATTTCGTTATAAACAACACCTTTGCAGGTGAGTGGTGCCTCAAGGTTTTCGAGTTCGTAGTGCCAGCCTTCCTGTCGAAAAAAGGCCGGGGTGATACGTGGAAAGAAAACGGCGTCGAGGTAGACATCAACCAGATTATAAAAGTCCTGTTCGTTTTGGCTGGCGACCGGATAAACGGTTTTATCGGGATAGGTCATCGCGTTGAGGAAGGTTTGCAGTGAACCTTTTAATAGCTGAACAAAAGGATCTTTGAGCGGATATTTACGCGAGCCGCACAGAACCGTGTGTTCGAGGATGTGCGCGACCCCGGTGGAGTTGGTGGGCGGGGTACGAAAGGTGATACCGAACGCTTTGTTGTTGTGCGTATTTTCAACAGAGATGATTTCTGCGCCAGTCGGTTCATGGCGGTACTCCTTGACCGTGCCATTGAATTCTTTGACGAACTGTTCCCTGATGAGTTTAAAGTTGTTCATAATTAGAGCGGGACAGAATAGAGAGATAGCATGCTTCAATCAACGCTAATCATGGTTTATGAGACGTTGGGCGGCATTTAACTTTACAACCCGCTGTTTCGACCTTGCCTACAGAAATTTTATTACTATATTGTTTGTCACTTTTGAGAATTAGTTTATGGATCCAGTCTTAAATATTTTATATGACCGCGCAGGCGAAAAAGTTGCCGTACAACTAATGTATGACGAGTATTTGCGGTTATTCGATCTTGAGAAAGAGTCGCCCTTGTTGTGCGTCAAGGTGAAGCAAATCGCTGAATTGCTTCAGTTTAGCCTCAGTAATGACAACATCCCAGCAGCTGAAGAAATCCTGCAAACACCTACTCCCGAGCCGGAGATTGAACGAGTTTGTGCAAAAGCACTTGTTCCGGCACTAGTGCATGAACAGCCCGCATCAAAACCAATGTCGGCGCCAGTTCCGGAACCGATAGCTGTCTGTATTACGAAAGTTGAACCGTTGGCACCGGAGATCGTACTGTCTGAAAACAGCCCAGTAGAGCCCATCGCGAAAGAATATGCCATACCCATTCCTCCGATGTTGCTGGATTTTCTGATTGAACAAGATCCTTCTCAAAAAGCAAAGCGGCTCATCACGGCCTGCGCGCAGAAACTTTCCGGTTTATGTGGCAAACGCATTACACTCTCTCTGCATAAGCCATATATCTGCCTATGGGACTTTGATGAATGGAAAACTTTTGCCTTTGGCGAAATTATTCAGGGAAACCTTTATCTCAGTGTTGAAAGTTCGTTGCAACCTCAAGCCGACGTCGCCAATCTATGGGTTCCGCCTAGCGGACTTTTTAAAAAACAGCTGGTCAGACGCCGCGTTGATGCCATAACGGATGAACTGCTGGGACAACTGAAAAGTGCAATAGGGCATCCAGCAAAACCGGTTACGGCGAACATTTGATTAGGATATAAAAATGATAAAAAATTATTTCTATAAAAAATCAGTCAAGGTTATTACTGTTATGCTCTTCTCCGGACTGTATTGCGCCGCCTTGGTCAATGCAGACGAAGAGAATATGGGCATCACGGTATCTCGTGTTCCTGCGCCCGGATTAACTGTGGATGCAACTGCGCCTGTCAGTAAAAATATATTGTGGCCAGCTTTGCTGACTGTCGGCGGCGTTTTTGTGCTTTCCGGCATTGTTATTTTGATAATTAAAAAGAAGAAAAATCACCTCGTCGAAGCTGCCGTTGCGACGAAATCGGAACCGCAACTGGCACCCGTCCGTCTGCCTGAAAAGAAACCTGAGCCGCAATTAGCACCCGCCTGTCCGTCTGAAAAGAAACCCGAACCGCCGCCGATTGTTAAAGCGGTCGAATCTACAGTTGAAAAAATGGTTAAAACTAAGTCATCAGATGATGATGATATGCTTTTCAAACATCTCGATTTGTTACGGAGTTTAAGAGACGCAGACAGAAAAGAAGGAGAACAGCATGAGTAACATAGAAACCCAGATTTATTATGATGAAAAAGGAAAGCCGTTGATGGTTCAAATGAATATCAGCGAATACGAAAAGTTGGTCAACCGCGCAAAAGAAGCGCTTGCTAATAAAGACCTTATTCAGAAGACATTGATGATGCTCAAGGGTTCCGACTAAAGAGGCGGGACCCATCAATTTAGAATTCTTGGTGTTAACGTGATATCGGTTACCGATGATTCATTTCCG
>CAZTEK010000124.1:0-5034 GCA_964612095.1 uncultured Verrucomicrobiota bacterium | reverse complement strand
CAGTTACAAAAAACCCGCCCCGGAAATCCGGGGCGAATTTTAAAGGGGCTAAGAGGTAAAGGTTAGCAACGCTGTTTCAAGCGCAGCAACCACGCCACACCTCCGCCAACTGCCAACAATAACACCGTGGATGGTTCGGGAATAACGCCCATAACGGTTATGTTTTTGATGTCTTGTGCGGCAAATTGCCCGCCGGTTCCCGCGCTGATCCCGAAGTATGCTTGATCAAATTTTTCAGTAGCAACCGAATACGTTACATTGCTGGCAAAAGTCGAACCATTGAATCCCCAGCTCACCGTAAAAGTATCAAGGTCTGCATTGTAAGAAAACTGTATGGTCTGCCAGCCGTTGTCCTCATAGAAATTTGGATCCGCAGAGTGGTTGATCGCCGCGCCCGGAATATGCACCCAATCTTCTAGCCGAACCAGATGGTTGTATTCGATATATTCATTAGTGGAATTATTATAGTGGTCGAATTCAAAGCTGTAGCCCTTCAGCCCGGAATAATAGCCGGCTTCGGAAAGAGTGTTTCCGCTGCCAGCGGTTCCTGTGATGGCTCCGCGCGGCGCGCCCTGCCAGCCGCCCATGCCGCCGATCATGGTGTTTACGTTGGTGACCGTGTTCGCTTTAAGCCAGAAAAAAGAAATTCCATCTGCGCCGTTATTGCCCGCCGGACTTGTCACGCGTACATCGGAACGTATCGTAAAGCTTCGATCCGATCGAAAGGTGGAATTGGTGTAAATCGCCGTCGTACGCTGATTGTATGTTTGCTCAGTCAACCGGAGAAAATTCGTTCCGTTTTCTTTCACAATCCAGTCGCTGTTGACCTTATTAACGCCGGTTGTGAGACTGTTGTGATTGGCGCTTTCTTTGCCATTAAAAACCCATCCCGAAGGAACGGTATTTCCGCTAAAGGACTCATTGATGAGTGTATCGCCAAAGACAAGGGCTCCCCCTGCCATTAATATCACTGCGGTCAAAAACCCTGTTTTCATTTTTTTATTTCTCCTGAGAAACATGAAATCCGTACAAGTTTTCCGCAATTTACCCTCCCCCGAAAAGAAATCCAGCCATTTTCAAGGATTTAAATCTCCAGATTTGTTCGCTGAATATCGGTTATTGAATTTGGACTGCGGTGATAAAGGCCGAGCCGTATCACCGCTCGTGGGACAGACACTCCTGTCTGTCCTCTGGATTTGCGGGGCAAACACGCCTGCTCGTCCTTCTGAAGAATGAACAGACAAGAGTGTCTGTCCGCTGGAAAATGAACAGACAAGAGTGTCTGTTCCACAAACAACTCACAAAAAATCCGCTAGGGAGTGCCGGGCGGATTTTAAAGGGGCTAAGAGTTAATGGTTATAAATGCTGTTTCAAGCGCAGCAACCACGCCACACCTCCGCCAATTGCCAACAATAACACCGTGGATGGTTCGGGAACAGCCGTGATATTCAACCCCCACGAGTCGAGTGTTACGGTGCCGTACTGATTCATGTCCGCAATGAACAATGTCCAGTTGCCGTTGGGGTTGAGGCCGTTAAACACATCCAGTCCAGCCGTGCGGCTGTCGGTATCCAGAACAAGATCCGGATCGACGTTGCGTCCGTCGGCATCCCAGATTCCGGTCAGCCCGAACTGCCCGTCAAACTCCGGACTGCTGTTCTGATACAGATGCGCATCCGGTGCGCCGACAGAGAAGGTGATGTCGAAGCCGTTATCGCTATAGCCCAGCGGCGCGGACAGAGTCCGGCCTGCGCGGTTCAGCAATACGGAAAATCCGCCGTTCGGGCCGATCAGGGTGACATAATAATCCCCGTTGAATGCGTCCGGGCTGGCGGACATCCGCAGATAGACCTGAATGTAGTCCATCGTCGAGCCGAGGCCGTTAAGTGTTTGCGTGTTCTGTCTGCCGGTCGGATCATTATCCGGAACGCCCTGATTCACATCGAAATAAATCCAGTCGCCATAAACACTCAACGCACCCAAAAACAGGATGAACCCAGCAATCCATTTTGCCATTTTTTTGAATTTCATTTGTTTCCTTAAGGTTGCGCTGTTCGGTAATAACGAGGTGATGGCGGATTGGTTTCCGTGAAGTACACGTAGCCGCCGGCTCCAATGGTGCACTCACGCAGATTCACCCAATCAGGACCGATCAGCCGAGTTGCTCCCTGCACGATATAGGTGCGACCCGGGATTCCGAATATCTTTAGTTCCACATTCCCGGCAACGGGTGTGGTGTTAAAATTCAGCGTCGGCGCGCCGGTACTGGACGACGAAATCGTCTCTACTTTCGCCACGCCCACAGCCTCGCCGCCGAAGGCATTGCGTACACGGAACTGGAAGAAGTCGTCCGTGACACTTCCCTCCGGCGGGGTGTAGATCACCCAGCGCCCGGAAAGCGTCACCGAACCGCCGTTCGTTGAACCCGGCGACACCCAGATTGCGGTGAGCGCCGAGCCTTCGGGATCGGTTGTGTTGGCAAGCAGCATGGTGGTTGTGACTTTCAGGAGCTGATTGGTTACCCGTTGCAAGGTCACCGGCCCTGCCGCCGGAATTCCGTGGACGGTAAAGCTGTTCGTCACATTCGGCGCAGCATTCCAGATGCCGTCGCCACTCTGCGAGGCGACAATGGAAACCTGCCCGGCGCCCGTGAACATGAGATTGGTGCTTCCTGAGATTGATCCCGGCCCGGAATACACCGTGAACGAAACCGGCAACCCGCTACCGGCCGTCGCCGACAATGTCACGATATTCGTGGCGATCTGGGTGCTGATCGCCGGGAAGTTGATGGTCTGATTCGACTTGGAGTTGACAGTAATCCACTGTCCAATTCGTTCCCATTCTCCCGAATCGTCCTGCACGGTTACATTGGCATCGTAACTGCCGGTCGCAGTATATTGGTGCGTTACACTGGTCAGGTTGGCTCCGTTTGTGAAAGTGCCATCACCGAATGACCAATAATAGTTTGTGATAGTTCCGTTGTCGGCGGCACTAACCGAAAAGCTCGAGGCGGTTGACGTGGAAGGCGTCGCGGGGCCGGTGACGGTAACTTGCGGCGGATTCGTAAATACCGTGTGCATGTGGGTGTCGTACGCGATGCGTTGCAGGAAGGAGGCGTAATTGTAATTTGTAAAAATGATCTGCGAATTTGCATAATACGGGAATCCTTCGGGGGATTCATCAAAGAGATGTGAATACAGTACGCACGCCAGAAAATAGGATCCTGCCGAAGCCGGATGCTCAGAGGCATCTCCACTGAGGAGCGGAGGATTCGGGTTGGCGCATTGTTGATGCGCACGTTGCATCGCCCGGCCAAAAGGCACTACCTCCACATTCGTGTACCTGGCGGCAAAGTCTGTAAATAAAGCCGTCAGCGCCGGCTGAGCATACACGCCGGCAGTATCCAGTATATTGCTTTTGGCAGCCCAGTTTTCATAAAGTCTGATTTTAGCGTTCGGATGATTTGACTGTATTGTAGTAATGAATTTGTCCGCATAAAACGGAAACTCATTTGTCCGCCAGCTGAGATTGAAAAGAATGCCCTGATTTGCAGAGTCTGTGCTCAATTCATTTATCACATAATAATCAAAACGATTTGTTGCGACCCATCCAAGCGTGTTGGTTTCCGTGCAATGCTTCTTCAAGGTAGAGCCCGCTATGGCGTTCGTGTAGGGAGTAATGGCATGGTACCCGACCGCGGCTATGTCATAGAGCTGTACCGGATATAGCCCCCAGTAATACGTAAAGCTGTTTCCAATGCCCGCAATCGAAAATTCCGGAGTGATAATCGGCCTGACTGGATTCTCAGACACAGATAATTCAAGCACATCCATACCAACATATTTGCTGTTGTTGTCTAACGATCCGGCCGCAATTCCGATTCCGCCATAAACCGGCTTGCTGGGAGTTGCATTTGATCCGGAAACCGCAATGGCCGTATCGGTTATATTAAACGAACAGAATGGAGCGCCGTTGTTGGTCACATACGCGCTGATCGCCAACTTATCGCCGAATTGATTTGTTCCAACAATTTCCGAGGTAATGCACCAGTTAAATGCGGAGGTGTTAATTAAGGAGCTGGGCGTGTAATCGTATTTCCCAAGAACCTTCTGCCCTGTGCTGCCGGAATACTCCCACTTTTTGATCAATTGAATACTGCACATGGAAGTGTTGGTCGCGTTTCTTCCCAGAGAAAGATAATACAATGGATAAGTGTTTGCCGTCGCATTGGTTCGCATTCTCCACCCCAAAGCAACGGCAGTTTCGGATGTTGCGGTGTTCTGCAACCTGAAAGAAAAATTCATCCGCAAAGAATTTGTAACGTAGATGTTCTTTAATCGCAGACTCGGTATTGATGTATAGCGTCCGGCTAAACGCAATGAATTGTTCGTGAATGTGACCGAGGCGTGAGCTCCGGTTGCAATCCCAATCGTGCCGACTTGGCTGTATGTGAAATCATTAATGACATTCGCGCTTGTTAAATCGGCTGAATAAACAGGCGCGTACTCAGCAAATGAAGAGCCTGTGATAAAAAACAACAATACTATGAATATACCGCTCCTGAAGAATCTCATAACGATCTCCCTTCATGAAAATTCCAGCTTCTTTCAGCCTGCGCCATGCAAAACCGGCAACTGCCACCAAAACCTTTTCTATTATTGAGCGGTTTTAAAAATAAAACAACCTTTTAAATTTTAGGGCTTTAAACGGGAATTCCAAATGTCATCAAAAATTGTCCTCTGAATATCGGTTATTGAATTTGGACTGCGGTGATAAAGGCCGAACTGGCTCACCGCTTTGGTGCGCTGGCTCGACAGTGCTTTCACCTTCAACGACCTGCAGACAAAGCGGCGTCACGCCGCCGCACTCCAAAGCGTGCTCCGCCCGCAGAAAGACGCGGATACAAAAAATCCGCCCCGGAAATCCAGAGCGGATCTTAAGGCAAAGGCGCTGAAATTTAAACGCGCCCGAAGAAGCGACGGTAGCCGACAATCAGCAGGCCGCTCAGCGCCAGCATCGTCGCCGTTGCCGGTT
>CAZTEK010000123.1:0-5088 GCA_964612095.1 uncultured Verrucomicrobiota bacterium | reverse complement strand
TTCTATCCTGTTCACACTCACCGATCAAGGCAACATAGAGTTTGTGACACTTCGGAAACCGGTTCCGATCCGGAGATCACCCGAAGTAATAACTCCGGTTGTTTTGATTTGCACAGCAGAAACCGTCCCGGTTGCAACCGACTTACAGGCCAAATCCCAGCCCTGATTGTAACTGGTGTTTCCTCGGGAATCCACATTGTGATAAAGATACGGTTCGCTTGCTGGAACAGCGGAATCACTAAATAGACAGGCGCTTAGCAGCGGCGCCGTGTCGTCCTGATTTGGCGTGATCCGGAGAATCAGCACCATGCCCGCAGTCTCTATTGCGGACCATTTATTGCTTTCGCAGGCGGGCCATGAGGTCTTTGAGGATGCCGTTCCACTTCCCAGCGTCATCTCAAGGGCACCGTCAGCCGCCACCGCAACAGAACCGACGGGCTTTTCATCCGCGCCCAACAGAGCAAGATGCAGCGAACCGCCGGCCTGACGGGCAAACCGGACGGCCATGTAAACCGGCGCAGCGTTTTTTAAATTCACCGGGTGTGCCAGTTGCACGATGCATTTTTTTTCAAGCTCCCGTGCGCCGGCCTGTTGCAACGGATATTGCGCCATCAAACGGGCCGGACGAAAAACACGGACGTAATCCACGGCCATCCATGTTCCGTGCGCCTCATCGGTAAGAGGAGCCCATTTTTCAGCCCATGGCAGCGTGGAAAAAACTACGTTCATCCGGTCGCCGGTGTACCCGCCGTAATAGCGCCACAGGTCCTGCCCGAACCGTCCGTAAGCGCGCTTCTCTTCATCCTTAAACCACTGTTTGAACTTTCCGACACCGGTTTCCCATTGTTCATGGTAGTTCTCATGAGTGGTTCCGCTCCACACCTCCCGGCCATCGAGATAATAGACAAATTCATTCTCGCCGTACCAGAAGCCCCACGTGTGATACTCGTTCCAGGCGTGATCTACAGATTCTCCTTGAGCAACATGGTCGCTCTTGCCGGCAGAGTTGGTCGCATAGGCATAGGTTTTCCAGTCGTGCCAGGCGAGATGCGCCTTGCCAATCAGAGGATTAGTCCCCCGGCGGGCTTCCACGATATCGATCTCGTACCGGTCTTTCCAGCTGCTTCTTTCCGCCGTGACGCACGAGAGCCAAAAGGCGTTATTGACTCCGGAGGAAGCGGACGCCTTGAACCGGGATTCAATATAAACGTTATTCGGTAGAGGTTCTCTGATGTAAACAAATCCGGCTGTCCACTTGCTTTTTCTGCCGCGACCGATATCACGCTCCTCTTTGCGGATATGCAGGCGGAGTTCGCCGTCGACGACTTCAAGATTTTCCGGTCCCCGGACGGTTTCCCGCGACAGACCGGACGTATACGCCTGACTTTCCCAGACCGCCGGATCAAGAGCCGTACCGTCAAACTCGTCACTGAAAACCAGCTGCATCGGTTCGCGAACCGGCGAAGCCGGCGCGTACTGCTTCCCGGCAGGATGCAGCGAAAAAACCGTTTCACCGGCCTCGGCCAAACAAGCAAGGCCTGCGAGTACACAGGCGGATCCGATACTTTTTCTCATAAAATCCTTCCCGTCCCCGGTGCAAGAACGCCAATAAAGGTCACTGCAGAGAAATCTGCACGTCATCCATTCCGAAGGCATGGTGGTTTACGGAGTCATCCGCCAGCCAGCGCACAATCAGATAGCTGCCGTTTGCAATGTCGGCTTTTACCGTGACCGGTTTGATGATCTTCTGGAAATTCTTTTTGGTTCCGTTAAGTCCCGAACCGGCCCCCTCCACGCTGGGGCTGACAAATTCCAGCGCGTCCACGCGGATCCATTGAAGTTTATCGGACTGGATGTCCAGCGTTCCCTCGTTCACGGATGAAACCACCGCATACTCAAAACAAAGCGCGGACGGTGCCGCGGCGGCGCGCCGCCACTGTTCTCCGGTGTAACCGACCGAAAACCCGGAAGCATCTTTCCCTGACTTGTTTTGAAACACCGCCCCCACCGCCGCCTGTTTTGTATAAAGGGCGCGCACGATGACCGAGCGGTCCGACTTGCCGTTGATGCCTGCATTAATAAACCCGGACTGAGAGGAAACGCCGCTCGCGTTGACATCTTCCGCCTGAATCGAAGTGTCGCGACCCGGTTCCGCAATCGAACCGCCATAATTGCGATACCATCCCGGGATCGTCACATTATTCACCCACGTCAGGTTGGTTCCCGAAGAAGGCAGGGTATCGAAGTCCTGCGTGTAAACCGCATTCAAGTCTGTCATCGTGACCGCCGCCTGCGCAAAACTCCCCGAAAAGATTCCAACAATCAGTCCGGCGCAAATTATTCTTCCTACAATGCCAGTCATTCTATGTCCTCCTGATAACTCCGCTACGACCCTCTTTATAAACTCATGAAGCAAAATCTGTTGCCGCCGCGTCCTTCACTGAGAATCCGGTTTATCCAGTTTCTTACGGCAGTTCTCTCCGGAATATCTCTTAAAACCCAGGTGTCCTGATGATTCCGGAAAGAAATCGGCTGAAAGGTGAAATTCCCGGTTGGATAGGCCTCAGCCAGATAACCCTGTGTCGCCGCCGTGGAATTTTCCTGACTGATGAACTGCGGACGGGTGCCCAGCCGGGCCAGCCGGACTGCCGCCGAGGCTCTATCCGCTTCAGGATAGGGCCAGATTTCAGACAAGCCATCATAATGACTATGACAAATGAACCCCCGCCACAAAGCGGCGATGGAATCATCGTGAAGTCCGATGTAATTGCAGGCGATGGCTCCCCGCGAAAAACCGGCCAGAAACACCTTGGATGAATCGCCCCCGAAATCCCGGCAAATATTGGAAACCGTTGTTTTGCAGTAATCAACCGAGGCCTCGATATCGCCCCACCAGCTGAGCTCGTTCTTCAGGTGATTGCTGCTGACCAACGGCATGCAAACCCAAATGAAGCCGCTCCCCCCGCTGATACCGAATCCCAGATTGCTGCTTTCAACCGCGCCGCTGCTGGCATCGCCGTATTTATCAATGAACGGCCCGTTGCCGGCATACTCGACAATGACCGGATATTTTTTACCCGGCACCCAGTCCGCAGGCAGATACAGCGCATGGTAAACCTCGGTTCCGGCATATTCCGGATTCGTCACCTTCACCCGCAAGCCGGGAGCCGGAGCCGCATTGGTGATCAGTAGCGGCGTGTGCAGATCCATCGGGACCCGGCTGATTTCATTCGTCGGCAGCGTCCCGGACGTCGCTTTGATGAAGTCAAAGGCGTCCGTACCGTTGCTGATCCGGATCGCATCCAGCATCCCGCCTTCGGAGGACTCCTCACGGGTGTCATAACTGCAGATGCCCAGCACCTCCAGCTGACTGATATTCCAGTTCAGATCAGCCGAATCAAACTCCGGAGCAACCGCTTCCAGTCCGGTCTTCGAGGGAAGCACCGGATTGATCCAGACGGAGAGCCCTTCCGGATCAGCGGCTGAACCAAGTGTAAGCTTCCCGACCATCAGCGTATTCTCGTTGAGAAATGACTTGGAGGACACATCCGTTGCCGTGCCGTTGACGATGAGCGACTGTCCCTGCAAATAAATATTGTTGATAGCGGCCACCGTATAAGAGGCTGTATTGTTCAAAAAATCAATTCCGGCGACATCGGTCGGTTCCACGTTCCGCACCAGAAACGAAAACCAGATGTCGCGCCCGGCACCGGAAACCGGGATTAGAGAGCGCGCCTGCCGGCGGTCATGGCCGGAAGTTGTTCGGACGCATTGGGAGGTTCCGGCCTGCACCACGCTGTATTCCGTTTGGGTCCATGCGTAGAGATCCCCGCGCGTAACCGTCATCACAGAGGTTCCGGTTTCCCAGTGATCGGAACTGAACCCTTGCCCGGTACTGGCGGGCTGGATATTAGTCGTCATCGCGCCGCGGGCCATATCGTTAAAATCAGCCACCACATACGCTGCGGTAAATCCGGACGGGCCTCCGGGGATCAGCCTGACCGAGACATCATCAATCCCTAAAACCGGAGCCAGCGCCGAGTCCGTAATCAGCCAGCGGATGACCAGATAGTGCCCGTTTGACACGGTCACATTATTTGTCACCGGACTGAATGCGGTTTGGACTGCGGGCAGACTTCCGTTCAGTCCGCTGCCCGTGCCTAATACGGGGCTGACAAATTCCAGTTCGCTGATGCGGACCCAGCCAAGATTGTCGGCCTGAATATCCAGGGTTGCTTCGTTAAGTGAAGAAACCACGGCATATTCAAAATAGAGCGAAGAAGCGGTGTTGGTACTGACTCGCCGCCATTGTTCCCCAGTATAGCCCACCGAAAATCCGGTTGCGGCGGAACCCGAAGCGTTTTGGAATACCGCGCCGACGGCCAGATTGGTTATATAACTGACCGGGCGCAAGGTCACTGACCGGTCCACATTATTGCTTTCGCCGGTATTCATGAATCCGACCTGATTCACCACCCCGCCGGTATTGTTCGTACCGGTCTGAACAGAATTATCTCTGACCGGTTCAGCCGTGCCGGTATAATTCCGATACCAGCCTGCGATGGTTGAGTTGTTTGCCCACGTCAGGTTGGTGCCCGAAGACGGTAAGGTATCGAAGTTCTGTGTATAGACAAAATTTAAGTCCGTCATCGTGATAGCCTGCGCATAACTTGCCGCAAACAGCCCTGCACAGAGTGCCCGTAGTGCTGTCTTGGTCATATCCGTGTACGTCTCCATAATTCATATGCACATTCTGCGTCCAGTGCTGCGGATTAATTCCCGCTCAGTTTCAGCGAAGCATCGAGCGCGTATGTGCCATTCGCGACGGTATCGAACTCGATCATCCGCTCGCCATAGCGGATCTTGCACCGCCCACCGGCGGTGGAAGTCACTGCCGCTTTCAGCAGCACGCCGTTCTTCCAATAGATGTCCACCAGAAACGCCCCGCGGGCGCGCAGTCCCTTGATGGAACCGTTGCGCCAGTTCTCCGGCTTAGCGGGCAGCAGGTGGATACCGCCGTCATGACTTTGCATCAGCATCTCCGCCACGCCTGCGACAAAGCCGATATTACCGTCGAACTGAAAGCAG
>CAZTEK010000122.1:0-5134 GCA_964612095.1 uncultured Verrucomicrobiota bacterium | reverse complement strand
ACTTTCTATCGGAGCGGGCAGTCAGTCTGTTGCAACGGCCGATCCGGCCGCAGTGCTGACAAGTTACAGTGATACTAATTCACAGTATTGTTACCTGAGTTCAGATGCGACGCGGGTTTACACGAATGCCTTGTCTGCTAAACGAACGGTCTACTACAGTGACACGCAGAACATCCTGGTTTGCGTAGATGATGCTGCACTGAAGACCGCGCAGAGCCTTGCCGTCAACTGGCAGACGCTGGCTCCGTTTCAGCAGGAGGGGACCCAATTCCGCCTGACCCGTCCGAACTCCCAGCTACTGATAGATGTATCCTCGGCGTCCAATACGCTGACGGCGGTGCAAAACAAGTTCATCTCCGATTCCGGCGATCTTTACCGGCAGCGTTTTTCCGCCGGGCCGGTATTGAATGACCGTATCGTTTCCGTTTTCGCATTCGGTTCCACAAATGACACGGTGCGCATAGTTCGGAATTCTTCTTCAGAATATACGGTGAGAACCGGTGCGGGATGGTACGTGATTCAGGTTGATCAAGGGGGCACACCTGTCATTTCAGTCCAACCTCTCCAAACACAGAAAATCCAGAACGGCGACTTCGAAAATGGAACAAACGGCTGGACGGTTAATACCGGCGTAGAGGCGGGTGCCGTTCTCGCTACAAATACTGCCGCACAGAGCCCGTTTTCCTCAGGTAGTGCAGGGTTTCAGATGACGGATGGGGCTGTGAATCCCGATCAATGGGTTCGTACCGACTTCGGCGCACAGGCGGATGGGAAATACAATCTGTCATTTGACTACAAGATGCTCGCAGAAAATAATGCGCTATGGCTCGGGCGCATTCGCAATAGCGGGAGTAGCGATATTAGCTTCGATTTCTCGATCGGTAATACCTATCTGAAAGTCGGAACCACGAGCGTGGCCACCGGATTATCCACAGGGACTTGGTATCATGTTTCGATGATATTGGACTCGGCTAATGATAAGGTTCTTAGCGGATCCATTACGCCGTATGGCGGTTCAGCCACAACCTGGGGCGAAATTGCTGGTTATGCAATCACTGCTCAGATCAAGCAGCTTATGATCCTCGACACAGCCGGGCCGACTGTTGCGCCATCGATTTGTTTGGATAATATCAGGATGGACATTTTGCCGGAATAACGGGAAGTCGTGTAATACGGAAGGAAATAATGGATGAAATTGAACAGGCAAGAGGAATTAAACAGGGCGGAGCATCGCGCCGGAATACGCCGAAGGGCAATGCGCGTACGTGGCGCGGCAATCAGTTCTTTGGGTGCGATTGTTTTATTCGGTAGTGTAAGTCTGTCGAGCGCCACGATGGTACTCGGCCCATTTCGGCCTCGTCCTGTTTTGACCGTTTATCTGGTGGTGGATAAAGCCCCCGTAAATGTGCATTTGGATATGCGCTGTATTGACCGCTCGAAGGGTGGCGATCGGATCATGGTACGGGCATTTGACCCGGAGGAGAAATTGAGCTTTTGGCAATATGAAGAGCCGGGGAAGATTCTAAATTCCACTCAATTGGGGGATGCTGAAGTTCAAGGGGTTGCCGCACAAAAGAACGATAAGCCGTTAGAGGGGGGAATTATAATGGGTTCTGATCTCATTCTAACGACTCCTGGGGTACACCAGTTGCGCATTGTGGCGGGCGCAGGAAATAGCGAGGTGACACTCTCGCTGTCGCATGATTTACAGTATGGAGTGAGCTTTCAAAATGGAAGCTTTACTGGATGGAAGGGGCAACCCACCAGATTATACGCCTACATTCCGCCACATGCCGAGGAGTTGATGTTGGCCGGCGGACCCGGCCGCGTTGAGGATAAAAAGGGCAATCTGTTAGCCCGAATGCGCACCACTTCTCTGACCGAAACTATTACCATTCCTGTAGTGGAAACAAAGACGGTTTGGTCATTCGACATGCCGCCTCCGGTAGTTCCGTGGGAGATGCGTGCGGCAGGATTTCCGCTGATTCTTTGCTCTACGGAGGAGGCGGCCAACACTATTCACGCATCGGTTGAAACGCTGCCGGATGGAACGGTTGTGTGTCACAAGTTCCAACGACGGATCGCGGAACTGTTGCCGGAACTGCTCGCTCCTGAAAAAGTGGGGCGCACGGAGGATTTGCTGATACCACTGGAAAACTTTAAGGAGGCCTGGCTGGTCAATCCGGAACGCAACTATTCGCTGTTGGATACATTTAGTCTAATGTCAGGGGTTGCATGGGCGTTAACAAACCAAAACCTCGAAACACACGGCCACTGGAGCGGCGCACTAGGCGGCTGGCAGGAGTTTGTAGACCGTCCGGCTCCTGAAAATCGTTGGGATCGACTCAAGAGTGTAAAGGGTCTTTATGCCGGGGCCTCTTCGAAGCAGAGTGGTGCGGAATTTCTTGCGCAGGCCGCCTTGCTGAATGCACCGTTTAATCCTTACTTTGGAAAGAAAGAGTTGCTGAATCGCGCCGCGGCGGCCGCATTGCGGGATCTGATGGTTCTGGGTGAAGACGAGGTCTGTCGTGGTGTTGTCGCGGATATGTCTCCTTATCCAGGCATGATGGCTTTTCCGGCGATGGCAAAAATATTTCCAGTTTATCGGATGACGGTGTCGGCAATGCCGGAGAACGTGCGCGAAATATGGACCGAGGCCGTGCAACGTATTGAAGACCGCCTGTATCCAGAATCTCTTGTGTCGTGCAGAAATCAGTCGTCGCATTTCCTGGTGGCTTTTCAGGACTTCGCCGAGGGATCAAAAATTCCCCGCTATATGAAAATGGCACGCAGTTTTGCGCAGCGGTTTGCCGATGGACAGAGTCCTGCAGGCTATCACATGGAAGAGTTCGGTCCGGATGCCAGTTATACGGGAATTACTCATTGGCACATGGGCATCTATTATCAGCAAAGTAAAGATCCCGTTATTCTGGAATCCCTTCGGAAATCCTATCGCTTTTTTAACCACACGGTTGCTCCAGAGCCGGATGGGACACTTCTTGGCGGTTTTAATTTTAACCATCGTATTGCGAAAGGATTTGATGCGGAACAGTATCGCGGGGCTAAAGGACTTGTTGGGGATGTTCTGCCCGAAGTCGGTCTGTGGAGTCCTAATCCTGACGAAAAGGCCGCCGCCTCGAAAGTCAGTGTCGCATTGGAAAATCTCCCGAAAGCTCCGATATTGAATCTTTCTTCTTCGCGATATATTTACTGGGCCGAGCCAGATCGTACCGGCATTTGGCCTGCGAAGGAGCAGAAGCCCTTTATCCGGGACTTTGGCGGCGAAATGGTGGCGGTGAAGCGCCCAGCGTATTATGCGGTCGTTTATGTCGGACGTCCTGCGCCGGATCCGTTTTACATTAAAGGACGGGAAAAACTGCGGCAGCCATCTGATCTTGAAAATCAAGGCGGAAGAGGCGGCGACCAACGGGGATATGGGGTTTCTCCGTTTTTGGGTGGGGGCTTGTCTCTTTTCTGGACGCCATCATATGGCAGTGCCTTGCTAGCCGCCAATTGGTCGCCGTCAACACATCACGGGCTGGTCGCTTCCAAAACAGATGGGGCACGTTATTGGGAAGATTATTTCGAGACGACATATGATTTGAATGGTGAATCAGGTGAATTAACCTGCAAGGGCAAGATCGAATCTGTTCCGTTGCGTTACACTCGCCATTACCAATTCAGCGATGATGAAATTATTATAACCCTGAATTTGAGCGCAGAAAGCGATGTCACACTGTCCGCATTTCATGAAAACATTCCAGTTGCCAGTGGCATCGTGAAGGCGCAGGGAGCCGCTCTTTCGCAGCAGCCAGGATATCTTAAGATGGTTGATAAAGCCGGTCAGGGTGTTGCTCTTACCTTGGATCATCCCCGTTCTGTTTCTATCCAAACGAACGGGCTGCAACGGGACGGGCTCCAAATTGCGCGCGCCGAAATTGATTTGCCTGTTGTTTGGAAGGCTGGCGATACACACACGTTGATCTATCATCTTAAACCCATTGTGAAGGACGATAACAAATGAGTATTAATGCGAACTCCCCCTCTATCCTGCTTTGCACCGGATGGCAGACAACGAATATTGGCGATATGGCGTTTACACCCGCCATGCTTCGCATGCTGGAGAAATACGTTCCTGAGGCTCGCGTGGTAGCTTGGGTCATGCACATGGATGATGGCGATGAAGAGCTATATCGTGCGAATTGGCCTGAGGTTCAAATTGTGCGCGGCACATTAGATACCAAGGGGAACCCGATCTCTCCGGAATTGAAGAAGGCCTTTGAAGAGACCGATTTGTTTCTTTATAATTCCGGCCCGCTATTCAGTTACGGAACTTATACCACAAGCTGGGATGCCTGTATTCGTGCTGCACTGCCCTTGTTTTACTGCCGTTCACTGGGTAAGCCCTATGGAATCTATGCGCAAAGTTTCGACGGATTTGCTCCTCCTAGCGGATTGATTTTTAAAGATTTGCTATCCGAAGCTGCCTTTGTATTTACACGCGAGACCCATTCTTTGGCGCATTTGAAAGAAATCGGAGTTTGTACGCCCGTGCTCGATTTTGCCCCCGATGCAGATTTCGGATTTGATTTGCGTGATGAGGATCGAGCCACAGCCTATCTCGATCAGGAGGGCCTCAAAGAGGGACAGTTTCTTGTTGTAAACATTCTCTCCAAGAACTGGAAAATGGAAGCGAATGGATTGCGTGATGGGTTTATGGAGAAAATGCGCGAGCTCATTATTAACTGGGTGCGGACGACACACCTGCCGGTATTAATTGCGCCGGAACAGGTTCGTGAGCTGACAACGGCGCAGCCGCTTCTCGTTGATTTCTTGCCTGCGGATGTGCGTGCGCTTGTTCACCAGAGAACCACGTGGTGGTTGCCGAGCGAGGCGCGGTCTGTTTTTTCCAAAGCGCGTGCGCTGATCGGAATGGAGCCGCATTCAGTAATCATGGCCCTGACAGAGGGCGTTCCTTCGATGCACCTGTCCTATGAGGGCTTCGGTTATAAAGGCCAGATGTTTGATGATATAGGTTTGGGTGAATGGTTGTTCGATATCGAGAAACAGTCCTCGGCTGAAATCACGGAGGTCTTGCTGAAGGTTGATCGGGAATATAGCCAAGCGCGGGCAA
>CAZTEK010000121.1:0-5205 GCA_964612095.1 uncultured Verrucomicrobiota bacterium | reverse complement strand
GAAAATCGTAACTGAGTTTGGTCTGGAAGGTGGAGATTTTTGCCAGCACGTTTTGTAGATTCTGCCGCTCAATTTCCGTCAGGGATTCGATGTCGAGCTGGTCATGGGCGGACGGCGTGCCTTCCATGGCGATGAGCGGTGTGTAGAAGCGGAGTTGCCAGAGGTAGTCAAAGACGTAATTTATTTCGCGGACGGTTTGCGGCTGCAGAATTTTAAGCTCCTGCAACCGTCGGATCCGTTCAAGGGTTCCGACCTCTGGAAGATTGTGCTTGAGCGCATAGATGCGGGCGAACGTCTCGATCGGTTTGAGGTTTTCCTTGATGTTGATGGTTTTTTTGCCGTCCTGTTTCTGGGTTTTTAGATGGCCGAACAGGGTCAGCGGAGCTTTGTATTGCAGGAAGTTGTTGGCGTAATGGATGAAAAACTCGGGTCTCTTCTGTATCAGGGTCTGAACATACTCTTTAAGTTCCTGAACGAGTATGTCGTTCCCGAATGCACAGCGGACGTCAAAAAAGACATTCATATCGCGGATCGACTGCGGGGTGGCTTCCACGATCCATGTCCGGAAATTATTTTTCCACTCGGACAGAGATAGACACCATTTCGGGTTTGCCGCCATGAGGCCGCCGTGACAGTAAGGGCAACCCGCTTGTTTCAACCGTCCGCAGACTTCATCGCCGATGCGGAGAAACTGCCGGCGAGTTTCAATCAGCCGGTCCGGTGGAACATCGGCAAAGACCAGCGCATTATCCTGATCAGAAAATAGGGTCATGTCGTGGCGTGCGTTGCTTCCGAGTGAAAGGAAGGCAAACGGAACGGGCGAGGGGGAGACATCCAGTGAAAACTCAATAAAGCGACGGATGGCGGCGTCGAAAGATTCACCGATTATCTGCCGCAAAATTTCGGTGTGGGTTCCCTGGTTTGTCAGGAGACGGATTTGCGAGGGTAGTTTCTGTAAAACATGAACCACTTCACCGGCGGTCCGGGTCTGTTCAATTTCGTCCGGCAGGGTATTTAGCGGTTGTTCGGGGGGCGCGGACTGGGCGGTGTTATGAAATCCTCGCAGGGTTTCTTCCGGACCGCGCGCTAGGGTTGAGAACAGAATAACATGGCCGTGTTTTTGTGAAAAGAACAGCCGCGCGGTGGAAATCCAGACATCCAGCGGACGTTCGTCTTTGGTTTGGAGCACGGCGGCAAAGCCGGCGGAAGAGGCGGTTCCGGCAAAGAGCTTGCGCAAGTGATCGGCGGCAAAGAGGTTGACATCAGCATCCGGAGCCAGCAGGGAACAGATATCCATGGCCGCCAGTTCCTTTTCGCTGTATCCGGTCATGCGGTGGATGGCGTGGTTGGAATAGACGGTTTTTCCGTCGACTTCAAGAATGGAGCCTTCGCCGGAGGCTTCGACCAGCGCCCGATAGCGGTCTTTGGCCTCGCGCAGGCCGCTTTCGGCCTGCGTCCGATTCTGTTCAATCCGGCGGCTTTGGAAAACCAGATTGCCGAGAATGGCAAAGAGAATCAGGGTGATGCTGCCGTCAGCAATCAGTAGTTTTCTGGAAAGCCGTGCCATTTCCGCCTCAACGTCGTGAATGTAAATTCCGGTTCCGATGATCCAGTTCCATTCGGGTATTTGGAGCACATAGGAGAGTTTGGGTGCGGTGCGTGTCGAATCATCCTTCCATTGCCAGCGGTATTCCAGATAACCCGCGCCGCTGTGTTTTACGAGCCGTACAAACTCCACAAACAGTTTTTTGCCACTTTTGTTTTCGCTATCGGTGTAGTCGGTCAGATCTTTTCCGTTTAGATCGGGACGATAGGGATGCATCACCATGGTCGGATGCATGTCGGTGATCCAAAAATAGTCTTTCCGGTCATCCCCGTAGCGCAGTTGCGCCACTTCAGCAGCGGCTTGGGTCTGCGCCGTCGCGCGGGTTATTTGCCCGCTCTTTTCCTGATTCACATAAAAGGTAATTGCGCTGGCGGCCGTCTGTGTCAGTTCGCGAATCATTTCTTTTTTCTGGTCCATCATGTTTTGGCGGAAAAGTGGTACGATGATGGTGAATGCGGATACGGCGAACAGAAAGGCGGTGAAGACCGTCGGCCAGACAATACGCCAGTAGAAGCCGGGGGAGAGGCTTGGAGGCTGCTTTTTAGCCGTAATTTTCCCTTTAAAATACTCGGTCAGCTCCGCTTCACTCAGGATTGCTTCACGGAGCTCCCGATTCTCGTTTTCGTGATACTTCCCGGTGAACGTGCCGTTTTCGAAATCTTCTTGATGAGGGATGTATCCGTTGTAATCGTCTTTCAGGTGGCTTTCGAAAACGGCACGGATCTGTTCATGGGTGTAGCGGTCGCTAAATTCCTTGATTGCATCTTCGAGCGCTTCTTCACAGTGGCGATATTTACGGTGGTTATAGGGATTAAATCCCGGCTTGCCGCCAGTCCGTTGAATGTCATTAAAACTTTTTGCGTCAAAAAAAGCATCAATCCACTGATGAATTTCTTCGGCGCGAAGACCGGTCAGCACCTCACTTCGATCAGCATGTTGGACAATCTTCATTGGACTCATCTTAGACCGCTTGGGCGACACCGTCGGTTCCGGCATCGACGGATTGCGCATTGCTGAAGCGGTTATGGATAATTTTAAAGGTTAGTTGGCTTTGTTTTTGATCTTTATTCCAACGGATTTCATGCTGCCGAGGTCTTCGTAGGTGCTACCGGTATAACCTTCTACGAGAGGGATTTTTAAACTCCGATAGTTTTCGCCAAAGTGTGTGCGGGACTCTATGCAAAGAATATATTTGCCGTTTAGAAGATCAATGGTTCCGATCTGTGCCAGAATGCTAATGGTGCTGGTCTGGTTCCAGCCAACAGTTGGTCCGCTTACCGCATCAACGTCTTCAGGTTTTTCAGTTTCTTTCGATTTTGTCGCCCACCCCTTTAGTTTGTCGTAATGGATTTTTCGTTTGGAGAACATATGCAGGGTTTTAATGAATTCACCCTTGTCGTTTTCCAGCCAGAGCACCATTTGCGGGTTATCGTTGTTGCCATCACGAATCGCGACCGTCATTTCCAGTGTTTTGCCGGTGCTGTCTGCATGTAATGGTAAAAATAGCGCTGAGGCCGTCAGTATCGTCAATGTTAGAAGCAACTTGCTTTGATTTTTCATAGTACTATTCCTTTTTTAGGTTTGGAAAATCGGTTACTCAGATTGAACCCCTAAAATACAGTAGAGGGTAATGTAATCGGTTATATCGAAGTTGTCCGGCGGAAGAGCGATTGCGCGTTGGTCGGAGCCTATAAAATATTCTCCGTCTAGTGGAATCGCTATCGCGCGACCATCTTTTCCAGTAATACTGGTCCATTTCTTTGGAATGGCAATGGTGCGTTCGTCTAAGCCTTCAAGCGTGGTTCCTTCAGGTGGAATGGCAACAACACGTTCGTCTTTTCCAATAATGTAACTCCAGCCCTCCGGAACAGCAACGAGCCGATTATCTCGCCCTTCGATAGCCGTGCCGCGGGGTGGGATTGCGACGATTCGGCCGTCAGGTCCTTCTTTAGAGCTCCATTCCTTCGGAATGGCTATCAATCGTTGATCGCTTCCGTTTTTAGCAGTTCCCTGGGGTGGAATTGCAATGAGTCTTCCGTCCGAACCTTGTTCCTTGCCCCAGCCTTTTGGAATGGAGGTGGTTCGTCCATCTATTCCGCAATATCCGCCGCCGTTTGGAGTAATGGCTACGGCTCGTCCATCTGGGCAAGTCTCTTGTTTCCATGCCGCAAAAGAAGGCGTTGCACTACTAATCAAAACTATAACGGCCATTAATAATTTTACGCACTTTTTCATGTATTATCCTTCTATTCGAATCATCGTAGTATCAATAAGTAGTTTGAACCACGGTACTGTTTAGCGTTGAATTTGTTGTCGAAAAAAATAGAGGTATAAAAACAAAACCAACTACTCGCGGTACCTTCTCTATTTTACATTAAATTTGCAATCTCGTTTTGCAGATCGCAAGACTATCTGGATATCATTATGCTATGCGAAATCGATAAGCGCATTATGGCGGAATTTTAATAAATTCAGGAGAATCTGATATGAATGAAAAAGAACTAAAATCGTATGTTGGCACCATGGATCAGTTGGCCCGTATCCGTACATCGGTACTGGATGATGGGCGTGGGCGTGGCGTTCGCGTTGCGGATGTGGACAATGGTAGTGGTTTGCGTTTTACCGTCTTGTTTGACAAAGGCATGGATATCGGCGACGCCTCGTTTAACGGCGTACCCTTTGCCTACCAGACGCCGGTGGGGATCGTCCACCCAGCGCAGTTCGAATCGGATGGATTTCGTTGGTTACGTAGTTTTGGCGGCGGGCTACTGGTGGGATGCGGCTTGCGCAATGTCGGTAGTCCAGAAGCAGAGCAGGGGATGCGCGTTGATGGTCCTCTTGGACTGCATGGCCGGCTTTCTAACACGCCCGCGGAAGATATTTCTGTTTCCAAAGGTTGGAAAGACGGGAAATACGGCCTGAGCGTCAGCGGGATCATCCGTGAAGTCAGTTTTTTTGGTGAAAACTTGGAGATGAAACGGACGATCTCCACGGTCATGGGCGATAACTCGATCACTATTGAGGATTCGGTGACCAATTTGGGTGTGCGTCCATCGCCTCTAATGCTACTTTATCATATCAATGTGGGCTTTCCTCTGTTGAGCAAAAACTCTGTGGTTGAAGGTCGCGTGAAAAAGACGACATCCCGCACGGAGAATGCTGCTGCGGGTATTGGTGAGTGGAATGTCTGCCAGCCGCCGACTGACGGCTATGTTGAACAATGTTTTTTCCATGATGTGGAAGCGGATGCGGACGGTATGGCCCGTATGACGTTGCGGAATTCTGCTTCTGGCATGGCCGTAGAAGTGGCGTATCGTAAAGCCGAGTTGCCATTTTTCACTCAGTGGAAAATGATGGGCCAGCAGGAATATGTTATGGGTCTCGAACCCGCCAACTGTCATCCCGGAGGGCAGACTGCCGAAAAAGAAGGCGGAGCCTTAAGAATTATTGAGTCCGGAGAGACGGTTCAATTCAAAGCCGTTATTACTCTGTGTGGTAGATGATATTTAAAAATCGTCTATTGGTTGCTTGCGTGAATTCGCGGTTTAAAACTCTCCCAGGAACCGGACTTCGCGTATCAGTTCGATACCGAATTTGTC
>CAZTEK010000120.1:0-5253 GCA_964612095.1 uncultured Verrucomicrobiota bacterium | reverse complement strand
TTTCGCCGGGTGACGGCCAGACAACGGATTTCCAATCCTTGGAAAAAACTTCCACATGATCCTGCATGCCGACAAACAGCGTGCCGTCGTCGTCCACCGCGAGGCAGCTCGGAATTCCAGCAACCGGATGAATGATTCGATCCGGAAAAACCTCAATGGCATTTTCTCCGCCGACATAAATTTTTCCGTCGGGAGCAATGGTCAGCGCAGAAAGTTTTCCAATGGTTGGAATCAGCCCATCTACTTCGGTGTAACGAATAAGGGCCGGATCAACCCGGCGATAATCCTCAACGGGATAAGCAAAGTTCTGGCCCAAATCAGCTCGGCGAGCCTTTACCAGATAAATCCCGCCACCGGCAATCAGCGTCAGGATCACGATAAACCAAACCCAGCTTTTTTTTGTGTCGCTCATTTTGTGGCTCCCACTTCAATGCAAACCATCCGGGTTGAGTCGCGCAACAGCATACGGGTTCCGGCAAGGGCAATCGGCCCCCAGGCATCCTGCCCGTCCAGCACTTTATGTTGCGCCAACTGTTCATATCCGGTCCGGCTCACGGCCAGCATGGTTAATGTACCGTCGTCATCCAATATAAAAAATTTTCCGTCCGCCAATACAAACGGGCCGAGCCCGAAGCGCTGCGTTTTCCCGCTCGACCAGACGGGCTCCCCGACAACTGCCGGGTCGTAGCAGACAAACTGTTGCTTCAACGCGCCGCCGTCCTTCGGCATGATCCCGTAAAGCAGGCCGTCGTGCAGGATCGGCGTCTGTTGCTCACAGGCCAGCCAGTCCTGCGGACCGGTTCGCGCAACTTCTTTTGCGGAAAAACCTGCGGCTGTTTTATTGATCTGCACCATCAAACTACCGGCACCATAACCGCCAGTGATGAAAATTTTATTTCCACCGACCGACACCGGCGACGGCGCAACCACGGAAGCACTCCAGGGAATTTCCCACAGAATTTTTCCATCGGGAGAAACGCCGGTCATGCCGCCGACGGCGGCGTAGACGTACATTTTTTTGCCATGCAACGTCATGGGCATAACGGACGAGTGCGACATCTTCCAACCGTTTGGATTCGGCGTCTTCCAAACGACCGTGCCGGATTTGCAATCCACAGCCATCAACAGCGCATTGGATCCGCCGGGCGCAAGAATCGCCCGCCCGTTATCGATCAGCGGGCATTGCCCGGTAAACCACAGTGGTTCCGTGGTGCCGTATTCTTTTTGTAAATCAATGCCCCACCGGAAGGCACCGGTCGCGGTTTCAACACAGGACACATGGCAGCGCGGGCCGATGGTTACGATGCAATCTTCCGTGACCGCCGGAATGGTACGCGAAAGGCCGTGGTTCCGCTTGGCGGGCAGCGTATAGGAACGCCGCCAAATTTCTTTTCCGTCGGCCAGTGAAAAACAACGCAACGCATCGGAACGGTTCGCTTCGTCGTAATCAAATAAATAGACGCACCCATTAAACACGGCCGGCGCGGCATGCCCTTCGCCCAACATGACCGACCAGAGAACTTTTGGGCCGGACTCCGGCCAGTGGTCGGCCAGCTTTATGTTGTCTTTACAGATGTTATCAAAGTCGGCTCCACGAAAACGCGGCCAGTTGCCGGGCAGATCAGACGGTACGCCGTCGAAAGTTTCCAGCTTGCCAACAAGGTTCACCTGTAACTCATCGACCGCGCTACGTTCCGATTCGGCGGGCCCGCCGTCCGTGCCCGGCAAACTGGGCGTCAGATTGCGCGAGGGATCATAAGCAAACCAGTGTGAAAGCAAAACCACCGAACCCCATCCGCAGAAAATGAGGATGGGCAAGGCGACCAATAAGCTGACGTATTTTTGTTTCACTCTGCACGTTCAAAACGGGCGGAGCGCCCGTCTGTTCTACTTTAAATTCAGGCACTTCATCACGGTGTGATCCCGGACAAGCAATTTGCCATCAGACAAAGCAATCGGTGCCCACGTCTGCCCTTTTTCGGCCAGAACCTTGGCCGCCGCAAGTTTATTGAAGGCCTTCGGCGAAGCTTCGATCAAATAGAGCATTCCGGAATCACCATCGAGACCAATCAGCATTCCATCCGCTGCGATCATGTTTAAATTGTTAAAAACTGGAGCACCGGCGACCGAGTTGCTGTCCCACTTCACGTTGCCTTCCAGATCCATGCAGACAAGTCCTTTATCCGGACTCTTCATCGTGCCACCGACGAACAGATGGTTGTTTGCAAAAACAGGTTGCTCAAACCGCGATGCCGCGGCTTCTGTTTTGAACAACTCTTTTATCTCGTATCCATCGGCTTTCTTTTCCACTTTGAGTAGCGCAGAAACTGCTTTGTAGCCCGCGGTAATGAATAGGGTGTCGCGGTCTACCGCAATCGGGTGCGGGATGGGATTGTTGCACGACCAGCCGTCATAACTCCAAAGCACCTTGCCATCCTTCGGCGAAACGGCAAAAAGGTACGTAGGCTTCGCACTCTTCACTTCATCGGCCGCATCCTCATCCGGTTTTTTATTCGCGTTCGACCGCCCTACTTTCTCGGGCTTTGCGCCTCCTGCCACCATAAGAATCTGATCTTCTCCATCGATAGAAATCCTCATCGGCGAAACAAATCCGGCACCAGAGAATCCGCCGAGCGTCCAGACCTCCTTGCCGGAGTCCTTATCCAGCGCCACCAGGCTCCCCTTTTCCGTCAGCGGCGCGACAATCACCAGGTCGCCGACCAGCAGGGGCGACTGGGCAATGCCGAAGCCGCCCGTTTTTTTGGCATAGTCTTTCACCAGACTGCGCTGCCACTTTACTTTTTGGGTTTTTAAATCCACCCCGACCACCGTACCGAAAAGCGTCACCGCATAAAGCGAATCGTCTGTAACCGTCGGTGTACCACGCGTACCGGGATATTTTTTATTCACCGGCGCGCCGAGATCGGCAAACGAACACGTCCAAAGTTCTTTACCGGAATCGAGCGCCAGCGCACGAATCGTGCTGCGGGAACCATCGTGATCGAGCAGATAAACCTTCCCATCTTTAATAGCCGGTCCGGCGAAGCCTGTAGTGACCTCTACAGTCCACCGCACGGCAGGACCATCTGTCGGCCAGCTTCGCGCCAGTCCGGTTTCGGCAGAACTGTTATTTCGCTGCGGGCCGCAAAACTGAGGCCAGTCCGCGCCAAAAGCCGTCACCGTCATCAATATTCCCGCTAGTAAAAATCCGCCTGTTTTTGTCACATCAACCCCTTTTTATTTTCCGCTTCGAACCGGTTTAATGCTTCAACTGTAAAAATCAATGGGTACAGCCGCTCAGAGTACCACAGACTCGCAAAATACAACCCGATCGGGCGAGCAGAAAACCGCGTTCCGCCCGCCGTCATCTCCAGCAGTTTGGCAATCCCCTTACCGGTCAACCCCGCCGCCAGCGCGGTTTCTTCAATCGAATCACCCCAGCTGCCGTCCGGATGCTGCGCATGATCCAACCATTGGAATCCGCGTTGTTTCATTTTTCCAATGACCGGAAATTCCGCTTCATCAAGTTCCTGTAACGCCTCAAGCACACGAACGGTACCGTAGACCGGATTTTCATGATCGGGATTAGTCTGGCTTCCGAACCATAGCGGGAGCCACGCCCCGTCGGCACGCTGCTGCTTTTCCAGATACCGGAGGCCGCGGCGAATCGACCGTGCCATCTTTTTCCAAAGATTGGAATCCACCTCGTCGCGCCACGCGACAAAAGCGCGAATCGAGTGCGCCGTCAGATCCGGGCAACTGCGATCAAACGGAAGGCGGCCCCAGCCCTTACAAAACGTCGGCATCCCGCCGTCACCATTCTGCAAATCGAGCAGCCATTGAATTCCTTTTTCTGCCGCACCGGTTTTGCAACCAAGCTGACGCAGTGCGATCAGTGCGGCGGCGGTATCATCAGCATCCGGCACTCCGCCCTGCGTATACGTCCAGCCCCAGCCGCCGGGCGCGGCATGAGTAAAGGGATGCGCTTCCTTCCACTGAGTTTGCAAAAGATGACGCCGGATACAGCTTTTCTGCTCAATAGAAAGATCGCTACTCAATGCATTCGCTGCGAGTGACGTCACCCAGGTCGAAAGGTTGACATCAATCGGCCAGCTGCCGTCTGCGCGCACGGTATTTTCCAGAAACCGGAAACACGCCCGCGCCGCCGGATGGTCGCCAAAACCGGCTCCTGCCAGACTCATGCCAACGAAGCCGGTCAGCGGCGCGGCTTCGAGATAGCCGCCGCTTTCAGGCTGTATTTTACGGAGAATTTTCAGCGAACGCGAAACGGCCAAATTCCGGACAAACGCCCCCTTGACCGGCTTGTGTACGTGCCGGATCAGACCTATCGCAATCAGCGCCGGCAGTGCATAACTGACCACCGGAAGCCGGATAAATTTGTAAAATCGATGCGGCACCGCCGCCAGTTCAAACGGAAGCTGGGGAATAACCGACCAATCACCACCCAACTTTCCTGTCAAAATGCACATCGTCAGAATCGGAACCGAAAACGTGCGATCATCGCCATAGTGCTCGAGAATCGATCGGGCAACTTCCTGCGGTGAGCCGGCCGACTCGTCCAAAACGCACCGACAGAGAAGCGTCGTGGTGAAATTACTCGGGCTGTCCGGACTGTCGCCCCAGCCTCCATCGGCGTTGCGATGTGTTCTCAGCCATTCGAACCCGCGTTCCGCCAGCTCCGTTTTCCCAGTCAGCTTCAAAGCAAACGAAGCCACCGCCGTCGCCAGCGCAGAGCTGGACAACTCGCCTTCCCAGCGGCCTTCCGGCCGCAGTTCCGCAAGTAGCTGTTCACGCGCATGTTGCAAGGCGATATTCATTAAAATTAATTTCAAATCAGACGGAAAAATCAGCGTGCCTATATTCCACAATTGATTCGGAAAACTACCTGAATGGAAGCGCCGTCAGCAACTGTAAACGCGTAGCGCAAAAAAACCGAAAACCCTTTCTGATTTCATGGGCTGCCTGCGGGGGATCTCCATTGAGACCGGGGACCTTCTCGATTATCCCCAAGTCAAATCCCTGTGAAAATAAACGGCTCCACGTCATCCGCTTCGCAATCTGGCGTAGCACCGGAATCGGAGAGGTCGAATTTACAGACTATCAGTGAAAAGGAGAACTGATGAGCACGATTAGAGAATATTAGACTCTCGATTTTATTAGTATAGGCGCAAACTACCACCTGCAAACCAATTTGACAGGCACATATCCGTTCAATAAGATCAACGCCCTTTA
>CAZTEK010000119.1:0-5262 GCA_964612095.1 uncultured Verrucomicrobiota bacterium | reverse complement strand
GCTTTGAGCTTTTTTTCACCGGTCAACCGGCCGGATGGCGCACCGGATCGGTGCATATTATCAGCAGCATAGTTGCGGTGCGGTCCGGGAGATCATTCCGTCGCTGATCAAGGCTGGTGTGGATATTTTGGAGCCGCTGCAGAAAGTGGACGGGGCGATAATGTACGAATATTAAGCAGTGATTACACTTCAGTAAAATTAAACAAGGAAGAAGGTTATGAGAAGAGCAGTAGCATCGGCAGTTCTAGTGATGATGTCAGCAATGGCTTCCGTTCAGGCGGATCTTATTGCAAGTTCCACCAGATCAAGGAATGTTATAATGAGTAAATTTCGGCTTATATTTTTGTTGTTCTTAACGGTGCAAACGGTGTACAGCCGCACGCTCTATTTTGCAGATTTGGGCGGCGGTGATCAGACGGAATTTGAAAAGCTCGTGATCCAGGGCGGCGTTATTAAATCGGACAAGGGAGCCTCGCTGATTGATTATTTTTACGACTTTCATTTTGAATCCATTCTCAATCTGGTTGCCCCGCTGACCGGTGAGGTGCGGGCGTATGCCGCGCAAAAAAATCCGGGGAAACCGTTTCTGATTTCCGCCAACCTGCGGGGCGGACAGCATCACGGACGCTGGATCGAAACCGCCGTTCCCTTTGATTATCTGAATAACGAAACCGATATTCCTGAACTGAACACGGGGCTGGGAGAATATCTGGCAGACCGTCAATTAAGTGAAACTGTCGGAACCGGTGTAATGGTGATGTCTGCGCCAAGTGCAAACGCACGCTGGAATAAGCAAGAAGAACCTGTTCGTTACGGCCGCGCGGTTGCTCTGGCTTATGCTACCGGGGCGAATATGCACATACCGTGGTGTCTATACGATGGGTCTGAACACCAGCGGTTTTACGGCCGGCCGGAAACACATGCAAAATATTTTCAGCTGGTAGCGGATCATGCGGATTTTTTCAACGGGTACGCGACGTTGCTTTGGCACGCCATTCAGGTGCCGTATGGAAAAGACGGCATCACCAATATGGTTGCATTGCAAAAACGGACGGAACATCTTTTTCTTGCCGGCGTGCCGACGACCATCGAGTTCGTCTTTTCTGACTCGGGACTAGAAAAACGTCTGCCACCCCCTCGTTGGTCCGGAACGCCCGCAAGCCGGCAGTCTGTTTATGAAGCATCTTTGCCAAACCCCCCGGCTGAGTGGGATAAGTCATATGAATCCAGATTTTATCCGCCTGTCCTGCGGGCCTCTTACAGTTCCGGTAATGCGCCGCTGATTGCGCATGTTATTGCAAAAACGGCAGACCGCACCGGCGGCAAGGTTGCACATTTTACCCTTTTGCCGGCGCTGCTTGATCCGCAGACTGTCAGCAGGGTTGAATTTATTACGGAAGATGAAAAGAGTGTTTCCTCCGTTCCGTTTACTGCAGACACGGCGGGCACAGCGGTTGAGGTGCCGTCTCAAACCGGCGAGTGGGGCGCTTTTAAATTTCATACGAAAACTCCCGTAACGCTGCCATACGTTAAGCCGGAGAAATTCCGCGAGGTTGTAAAAGAAGCTGAAGTTCCGGCCATGCGCATGATGCGCTTCAACCAGCGCTGGCAACGTCCGGACTGGGTGCAGAAATACCTGGATAGCATGCCCCCGGATCCTTTTGATGAGTTCCGGGTCAGCCGGATTACATGGGAATATGACAACGGTGAGGCTGTCCGGAAATATGCAAAGGATAAGGGTCTGGCCTATCACGGAGCCATTGCCGTGGCCGAATCCCTGATGGGTAATCCTGTCGGAAGTGGTAAGCCTGATGAATTATATAACCTGTCGGACTGGACGGGGTTTGCCATGGATGCAAAAGGAGCGGTTCTTTACCGGCGCGAGCACTTCACGCCTCCGCGTTATTGCGCATCATTCTCTTCTCCGGCACTGTTCACTTGGCTTTTGGAGCGCAACAAAAAGTGGGTGGACATCGGCGCCGACGGCATACAATGGGACGATGTCTCTAATCCGCTGAATCAAGTGTGGTTGCTGGGGGGCGATTACAGCGAGGCATCTCTTGACGCTTTTATCCGGTATTTAAAGCAGCATAATACCGGAGTCGAAGTTGCAGGCACAGAAGAGATGAAAAAACTTTTGAAAGACACTGTTGCTTCCGTTTCACCGGTTATTTTCCACCGGGATATAGACCTAGCCAATGCCGACTTCGTGAAAGTTGCCTTCGATGCGGCGGCTGACAGCCGTGCGAAGATCTGGATAAAAACACTTCCGTTTCCCAGCTCTGGAAAGCCGCTGGATGTTACGGTGACGTTTCGACTGGGCGGGGAAACCGGACGGTCCGGCGGCACATTCTATTTGCTGGACGGCTCAGGAATGCTGACCACCACGCAGGTTTCGAAGAATCCCGAAATATCCTGCTACTACAACGGAAAATCGAATTCTTCCGGTATCCGCAACGAGAAAGCCGGAGTGTGGCAGACGATCCGGTTCCGTTTCAATCCCGCCGAAAACCTGTATAAGCTCTCGATGGATGATGGAAAAAACTGGAGCAGCGATATACCGTTCAGGAACAACCTGAAAGACGGTGTTCAGCAGCTGTCATTCGGCATTTACCTGAATCCCAAAGACGGATCATTTGATCTGCGACAGCTAAAAGTTGAAGCAGAGGATTAAATCAAATTGATCATGCAAATCTGTTTTGGCCGGGACTTCTGGATCAGGTCAGGATTTGCCGTCGTAGTTTGATGAAGAGCCTAGTTTGACCGCATCTGAAATCAGTGCATTGTTCGAGGAGCCGACAGACCGCTAAAGTTGCCCTAAGGAGGTTTATAATGAAATGTTTGGTGAAATCTATTTTGATTATGGGGCTTGTCTACTGTGCCCGTTGCGTAAATGCCGAAACGCTTGCTTTATATTCGTTTCAAGACATTGCGACATCGTCTGATACAGAGACCAATACCACGGCGGGGACTTTTAGTTACGGCGCCGGGTCGACAATTTGGGGATATTCTACCGGCGGTCAAAGCGGAAAGTCGGCATTTTTTAGTGATGGCAAATTTTACTCAACCAATCGAACCACCGCGATCGCTTTAAATGATCACCTCTATTTCACGGTTGCTGTAAATTCCGGCTCCGCTGTCAATTTCACTAATCTGAGTTTCTATACTTCGAGCGATGTGACAGCTGGTGCCGGGGCTCCCGACAGTTATTCCGTTTTCACCAGTCAGGACAACTATACTACATCCGTCGGAACTGGAATGGGGGCGATTGTTTCGGAGGGAGCTACTACTTTTAAAAAACACACGATAAATCTTTCGGGCTTTACGGCCTTGCAGTCTGTCACGAACTCCACCGAATTTCGTATTGTTCTGTGGACAACGGATGGCACCGGCGCATCAGCTGCGGTGCGTCAGTTTCGTCTGGACACCGTAAATCTTGAAGGCACGGTATCGGTTGTTTCAGAACCCCTGCCGGGATCCGCTACACTGATCGTCGCGCACTAAACTGCACGCTTGATGTCCGGGAAAGCTGATTTATAGGTATAGTTTAGCATTTGAACCTATTAGAGGATTGACGCAAGTGAATACAACGAAAGGATTCAGACATGAAAACAAAAAGACAGATCGTGGCGGGTTTGGTGGTAACTGTAATCGGGCTGAGCAGTGCATCCGCCGATAAAATTGCAGAATACAACTTTAGCGATAAAACATTTCCATCCCGGTCTTCTGACGCAGAACCTTTTTCCTCCGCCGACAAAATAACAGCCGGAGGAGGGGTGAATGCTTCATTGTTTTCTTTTTCAAGTCTGGGGGTTTCTGCGCCGTCGCTTTTTTTAAATGAATCGGGATTTTACCAGAACTCCGAGAGCGGTGCGATTTCCGCGAAAGATTATTTAGGCTTTTCGGTTACATTGAAAGAAGGTTATCAGGCGTCATTTTCAAAGATCACTTTTTATACGCTTCGTCGCGATTATAATGCCGAGGGGATTTCTGCTCCGGATAACTTTTCGATTTATACCAGTGCAGATAATTTTGGGACTCCGGTCGGCTCAGGGTCAATTGAGCTGAAGCAAGGGGATGACCGTTCGTTTAGTCAGCACTCGGTGGATTTGTCATCGCTCGCCTCATTGCGGTCCGTAACGGGAAACGTTGAGTTCCGGATCTTTTTTTGGGTGTCTCAGGGGATAGGGCAGTCATCGCAGCGCCTGTTCCGTTTAGATGATATTTCTGTCTATGCAACGGTTTCGCCAGTTGGAGGAAAGTAATCCCCATCCATTTTAAGGTGCAAAAAGCACAGTGGGATGTCTCTAAAAGACTATGGGTAATGATTTTTTGACGATGAAAAAAATGTAGTGTGGTGTGCGTTAACTAACAATATGCGGGGGATCCCGCATTGCGAATCATTGAGCACCAGACTCTCCAGCTGGTCGAAGTAGTCGCTTAAAAGCCGTTGCATCACCGGTGTATTCTGAGAAACCGTCCTTTGATGGTCATACAGGTCCCAGCCAGTCATCGCGACAAACGCCACGCCTCCAAAGCCCCTGGCTGCATAACCGCCGGTTGAAAAGTGCAACGGTGGCGTGACCGTTCAAAGGCTAAAAAAAGGGCTCCATTACAAAGCCCTTTCCCCTCACGCCGATCCGGCTTCATCAGTCGGTCGGCGATTCGTACTTCTTCTACCAGCGATGATTTTCATCAGCGCGGTGATCTCCAGATCGGTAAACGGACGGTTGAGATTTTTACGGGCGTATTCCTTCAGCTCATTTTCAGAATTGCATCGAATCGCCTCGGTATAGATTTCAACATTCACGATGTTCCTTTCTCGGGTTGGTCTTCACGACGGGGTGCTCGCGGACGAAGCTTGCGGTACAGCTGTGAAAGCGACTCCTTCATACGACGACCCGCCTTGGGTACAGCCTGACAGCATTTTCCCATCACCAGCTTCACCTCCTTGGATTTCTTCAGCAGCCGGATCCCCTTGTAGGTGCTGATACCGGCTCCCGCGACAATGGATACTCCGCCCACGGCCACCATCAAGTAGCTCAGCAGATACACCAGAGCTCCACCCGCGATCATCAGGATACCAGCCTTGATCCCAGTGTTGGGGCGACGGTCATATTGGGGCTCATCGCCCTGACTCTTCACCGCCGCATACCAACCCACAGCCGCTACGATTAATCCAGCCAATGTAAGCGCTACACCCGCGTGCATCAATGCCGACCGCAATCCGCTCGCCGCCGAATTTTTTGACCAGGCGTGCCA
>CAZTEK010000118.1:0-5263 GCA_964612095.1 uncultured Verrucomicrobiota bacterium | reverse complement strand
TTGGCCAGGGGAGTCTGGCAGAACAGCTTCAGGCGACCATCGCGCAACTGGGACTCCAGGAATACGTCGATCTGCCCGGCTATACCCAGCATCCGGAAGAGAGTTATGGGAAAGCGGACCTCTTTGTGCTGCCCTCCTTCTATGAGGGGTTGCCGAATGTGGTGATCGAGGCGCTGGCCATGGGGTGTCCGGTAATTGCGGCAGCCGGCGCCGGAGGAACGCAAGAGTTGATGGAGGAGCTGGGGCTTGGCGCGTTTCTCGTGCCCGATGCAGAGTTTGTGGAACAACTGCCCGAGGTGGTTGAAAAAGTGTTGGCGTCTGGAAGGGATGTGTGGGAGCGGGCGCAGCAGCGACTGGCGCAAATTGCGATGCCCGCGGTTGTGGCGGATCAGGTGTGGGGGTTTGCCCGCGGAGGGTAGTTCTACAGTTGGCGAGACGTTTGCCCGCGAATCTCCGCGAATGGGAACGCAGCGGGCATTTTTTGACGCTGATCGCTAAAAATGCCCGCCGCAGCCATCGGCCGTAACATTCGGTCAATTGGGTTAATTAGGTGAAGAGATCGGTCTCACCGAATGGACCGAATGATACGAATTGCGCTCGGCAAACCAATCCGCAACAATGTGAAGAATGGTATTGACCATTCCGCAGGTATATGAAGAATGGTAGAGATGAAGACATACCCACGGGTCTACACCGCAATTCTTCAGGAGCATCTGGCGGAAAATCGCCAGATGGCATTTCTGTCGGGGCCGCGGCAGGTGGGGAAAACCACGGTTTGTCGGGAACTTGGGTCCGTGTATTTTAACTGGGATGATCAAAATACGCGTGATCTGGTTTTAAAGGGTCCGGCGGAGATTGCACAGGCGGCAGGGTTGCAGAAAATTCAAGCCAGGGTCCCTGTTTTGGTTTTCGATGAGTTGCACCGCTATCCGCGCTGGAAAGCATTCTTGAAGGGTTTTTTTGACGTCTATGAGTCCAAAGCCAAGATGATTGTGACCGGATCATCGCGCTTGGATGTGTTCAAACGGGGTGGGGATAGCCTGATGGGGCGCTATTTCCCCTACCGCATGCATCCGTTTAGCGTGGGGGAACTGGCAGACCCTGTTTTGCGACGAACGGCGTATGCCGCCCCGCAACTGCTGAGCGACGACGAATGGGTGGCGCTGTGGACGTATGGCGGCTATCCCGAGCCGTTTGTCCGGCGTGATGCGCGTTTCTCACGGCGCTGGCATAGCCTGAGAGCCACGCAGTTGCTGCGCGAGGATGTGCGCGAGATGACGCGTATCCAGGAGATTGACCAATTGATCGCCCTGGCGGCTTTGCTTTCGGAGCGCTCGAGTGAGCAAGTTGTCTATGCATCGTTGGCCAGAGAGGTGCGGGTCAGTGAGAATACGGCCAGAGCCTGGGTGGGGGCACTTGCGGCCTTGCACGTCGGATTCCTGATTAAACCGTGGCATCGGAATATCGCACTGGCTATTCGCAAAGAGCCCAAGTGGTTTCTACGGGATTGGTCCATGATTCAGGATGTCGGGAAAAGGGCGGAAACCTTTGTGGCCTGTCATCTCCTGAAGGCGGTGGAGGGATGGACGGATTTGGGGTTTGGAAAGTTCGATCTCTTCCATATCCGGGACAAGCAGAAGCGCGAAGTGGATTTTCTGGTTACACAGGACGGGAAGCCCTGGTTTTTAGTCGAAGTCAAGAACGCGGAAACGCATCTGGCGCCGGCTTTGACCATCATGCAGGCGCAGACAGGCGCCAGGCACGCTTTTCAAGTGGTGATGGAAGAGCCGTATGTCGCGGCAGACTGTTTTCAGCATCATGATCCCGTGGTGGTGCCTGCCAGGACATTCTTGAGTCAACTATTCTGATCAATTTGGAACTCAGTGGGCGCCCAATTGGGTCTGGTGGCCCGCGAATCTCCGCGAATGAAGACGCGGCGGGCATTTTTTGACGCTGATCGCTAAAAATGCCCGCCGCGGCCATCGGCGTAACATTCGGTCCATTGGGTTAATTCGGTGAGGAGATTTTTTTTACGCCAGAACGCAATAGGTCTGTTTGACCAGACTGAATGATGGCGATTATTGGTTTGACTAAAATGAATGATGGTATATATTAGTCATCGTGATTTTACGCACGCTTAGTTCGATCGCGTTCTCCGGGGACTGGGGCCGCCAGATGCGGTTTATCAGTGGGCCCCGCCAATGCGGCAAGACAACGCTGGCCCGCACGCAGTTGCGGGCGGCCGGTTGCCCCGGTCTCTATTATCTCTGGGATCTTCGAAGCGTCCGTCAGCGCTTCAGGGCGGACGAAATGTTTTTTACGGCCGATTTTCCGCCGTCAATCTCGGAGCCCTGGATCTGTCTGGACGAAATCCACAAGATGCCGCAATGGAAGAACATCCTCAAGGGGCTATTTGACAGTTTGTCCGACCGTTGCCGCTTCATGGTCACGGGGTCTGCCAAATTGAATATCCTGCGGCGGGCAGGGGATAGTCTGGCAGGGCGTTATTTCACCTTCCATCTCCTGCCCGTCACCTTGGCCGAATTGACCGGGAATCCTGCGTCTCCGGCCGTCTGTCCGGATTCGGCGGCGGAATACGCGGGGACACGGATGGATGCCAGACCGTCGAAACCGGCGGCATTGGAGCAGTTGCTTGAATTCAGCGGCTTTCCGGAACCGCTCTTGAACGCCCGAAGCCCTTTTCACCGTAAGTGGGCCGGCGATTACATCGATACCGTTATCCGGGAGGATATTGGCTCGCTGACCCGGATTGTAGACCGGGAGCATCTGTACAATCTTTACCATCTGTTGCCCGAGATGGCGGGGAGCCCTCTGTCGGTCGCTTCGCTGGCCGGACACCTGCAGGTCAGTCCGGTGACGGTTAAAAATTATCTGCGCCGATTGGAGGATTTCTACCTGACTTTCTCGTTGCGCCCCTTTTCGCACAACATCAAACGGTCGCTGCTGAAGGCGCCGAAATTTTACCTGCACGATTGGACGGGGATTGTCGCCCCTCCCCAACGGTTTGAAAACTATGTGGCCTGTGAATTGCTGGCTCGAACGCGATTCTGGTCGGATAGCACCGGAAAAAAAGTGGACCTCTACTACGTGCGGAACAAGCAGAAGGAAGAGACCGATTTCCTGGTGACCCGCGAGAATGTCCCCTGGCTCCTGGTCGAGGCCAAACTCTCAGACCAACCCGTGGAAAGGCATCACCTGGCAACAGCGGAAGCTCTCGGGAGGATTCCAGTCATACAGGTCTGCCAACAGAATGATGTGGCGCTCGTGCAACGGGAACAAGTCTTTCGCCTTTCAGCCAATCGACTCTTCGCATAGAGCGGCCCGCGAATCTCCGCGAATGACGGGACAGTTCAAAGTTTGGTGGCTATTCCTGCCAGACCTGATTTTTCGACTTGTGCGTCCACAAGAAACCAGTATAATAGCCATTGTTTGGTTTAAACATTGGTTTGTTCTGTCATGATAGCTAGATACTCTCAGAATTACCTCAAGCATTGGTACGGGAAATCTCACCGAAAGCCGCTGATCTTACGGGGAGCCCGGCAGGTGGGGAAGTCGACGCTGGTTCGACAGTTTGCGGCCGGTCGTGGTCTGACGCTCTATGAGATCAATCTGGAAAAACATCCTGAACTTGACGGGGTGTTCAAGAGTCTTGATGTAAAGCGTATTCTCTTTGAAATCGCGGGACTGCTCGGGCGGAAGATCGAAGCAGAGCAGGGGCTGTTATTTCTGGACGAAGTGCAGGCCACGCCGAATGCTCTGGCCGCTTTACGCTATTTTTATGAGGAACGACCCGAGTTAGCGGTACTTGCGGCTGGGTCGCTGTTGGAATTCACCCTTTCCAAGCATGTTTTTTCCATGCCTGTTGGACGAGTGGAGTATCACCATCTTGGCCCGATAAGTTTTGGCGAGTTTATCGACGGTGTGGATCCGGACTTGAACGCATGGTGCGAGGCAGCGGCTCGTTTTGAACCGGTTCCTGAGACGGCGCATCACAGGCTTCTTTCCAGGCTACGGGAATATTTCTATGTTGGAGGGATGCCGGAGGCAGTGCAGGTATACATCGAGTCCGGCGCCCTACCTGAGGTACAGGATGTACACCGGGCGATTGCGGAGACGTATCAGGACGATTTTTCAAAATATGCACAACAGGCCGATCTCGCGCGGCTACGGAGGGTATTTGTCCAGATACCCCGGAACATTGGAAGGAAGATCAAATACGTCAATCTGTCCCGTGAAGAGCGCGCACGGGAGATCAAAGCCTGCGTCGAACTGCTCAACCTGGCCCAGGTCTGCCACAAAGTTGTGGCCTCTCATTGTTCAGGGGTACCTCTCGCCGCCGAAAGCGATGACATGGCGTATAAGTTGATTTTCATGGATGTAGGCATGGTCAATCATGTGTGCGGCGGGACGTGGCATGATATCGCGCAAACGTCCGGCCAAACGCTGGTCAACGAGGGGCCTTTGGCTGAACAGTTTATCGGACAGCATCTAGCCTATCTCGACAGCGGCCGGCCGCAACTGAACTATTGGATCCGGGAGGGGAAGGCCAACAATGCTGAAGTCGATTATGTGTTGGCCCGGGGGACCCGCATTCTGCCGATCGAAGTGAAGGCTGGCGCCGGAGGCTCGCTCAAGTCGCTGCAGCAGTTTGTTCTTGAAAAGCGAGTGTGTCAGGCTGTGCGATTCGATCTGAATCTATCATCAAAAGTGAAGGTGGACTATCGTGCGCGTTCAGGGGAGTCGTCTGCGGACGTGACCTTCGAATTGTTGTCTTTGCCGCTCTATGCTGTGGAAGCATGGTGTAGAGGAGGCGAGGGGAAGTGCTAGGAGAATGGAAGATTGAAGATTGAAAAGTGAAGATTGAAAGGCGTTTCACTGACGTTGGTGCCGGGATCAACCGGTTGGACAATCCGAGTAAGGCGAGGTGTTCTTAAGTTGAGTGGGCGTTTGCCCGCGAATGGGAGCGATTTGCTTTAACAGGGATTCCCAAGGGGATTTAACTCGCAATTTTTGGCGTGGTCGATGGGCCGGGTTGCGTTTTTCGCGATCAGCGAAACAAAAAACGCAACCCGGCTCTTATTCGCGGAGATTCGCGGGCAAGAGCGGGAAGTTCTAACAGTGCGTGTTCTGCATATAACGCCGTCGCTTTTTTGTCCAGCCAGCGGGCTGGCAGTGGCCGTGTTGGAGACGGTCGTTGGCTTGCACAAGGCCGGGGTGGATGTCACGGTCGCCGGTCTTCGCG
>CAZTEK010000117.1:0-5269 GCA_964612095.1 uncultured Verrucomicrobiota bacterium | reverse complement strand
TCAGCTCAATAAATTCTTCCGCGCTGAAAAAGCAACGGTTGAAGAACAAGAAGCCGCCGCACAAAAAAAAGCGGTTCCGAAACCGGAACAGAAAGCCGAGCTGGACGTTGAACTACCGACCCAGCTGAAATAATGGCCTGTTTTTCGCAGAACGTTTAGGTTGCCACCATTTTTAAAGCTTTTCTGGTTCTATTCTGGTCGCAAAGTTCTTACTCTACCCTGCATGTACCTACTTAATAGTCTGTTACCAATTTTTTTAATTATTGCGCTCGGAAAAACCCTCTGCCGGACTGGCTTTTTCTCAGAAAACCTCGCCAAAAGCCTGAATCGCCTGACCTATTGGATCGCTCTACCAGCCCTTTTGATCGATAAAGTATCCAGCGCTACCTTCAACTCCGGCGACATCTCACGCCTGTCACTACTTCTAGTTCTAGCCGCATTAGGTTCGGTATTGATCGGATATACCGCCACATTCATCCTGAAGCTGGATCGCCGTTCCACCGGTGCTTTTGTTCAGGGGTCTATGCGCTCCAACAACGCCTTCATTGGACTACCCGTTATCATTTACTCCATGTCCGCGATAAACCCTAACATTGCCGCGCTGGCAACCGTTGCACTGGCACCATCCATTCTGTTTTATAATTTTCTTTCCGTTCTCATTCTAATGATTCACGGCGACCGGAAGAAAATGAATCCCGGAGCGACGGTGCTACTGTTTATAAAACAGCTTCTGCTCAACCCTCTACTCATTGCCTGTGCAATCGGCCTGCTCTTAAACGGATTAAAAATCGCTCTGCCAGTCGCAATCCAAAGCACATTAAAGGCGTTAGGAGACACCTCGCTGGCTCTGGCCCTATTAAGCATCGGAGCTTCTCTTTCGTTCAAGGGCATCCGCACCGGTCTGATTGCATCGGTCACAGCATCCGGAATCAAAGTTTTCGTCCAGCCCCTGATCGGGCTAGGGCTGGCCGTGCTCTGGAACATCCCGCCCGTCGAACGACAGATTCTGCTGATCTATCTCGCCTGCCCGACCGCCGTGGCCAGCTATGTTATGGCTGATATTTTCAACAGCGACCGGGACCTCGCGGCGCACATCATTGTCATCAGTACATTGCTTTCTATTGCCTCACTGACCGCGGTACTCGCACTAGGAGGATAAAAAATGACCGTACCAAAAAGACGTTTCGGAAAAACTAACCTGCAAATGCCCGTTCTCACCTGCGGCGGCATGCGTTACCAACAATGCTGGCAGGATGACGAGGCTGCCCGCCAATCCATTACGGAAGAAAACCAAAAAAATCTGGAAGCCACCATCCGCTACGCGCTCGACCTCGGCATCAATCATATCGAAACGGCCCGCGGTTATGGCTCTTCTGAATATCAACTCGGAAAATTCCTGCCGACCCTTCCACGCGATAAGATGATCGTTCAAACGAAAATCGGCCCAAAAAATACGCCCGCTGAATTTCTAGAAACATTCGAAATCTCCATGGCGGCACTCAAGCTCGAATACGTCGATCTGCTCTCCATCCACGGCATTAACAATGAAGAGACCCTGCAACAGGCACTAAAAAGCCTGCCCGCGCTCCAGCAACTCAAAAAAGAAGGCCGCTGTCGCCATATCGGATTTTCAACACATGGAGCGCCCGACATCGTCGTCAAAGCCATCGAAACTGGACTCTTCGAATACGTCAACCTCCACTGGTATTTCGTCTACCACCCAGTCAATTGGGCCTCCGTCGAAGCGGCGACGAAACTCGACCTGGGCGTCTTTATCATCAGTCCGGTCGACAAAGGCGGCAAACTGTACGAGCCGCCACCAAAACTGATTGATCTCTGCCAGCCGCTTACCCCGATGGCCTTCAACGACCTTTACTGCCTGCGCCGCCCGGAAGTCCACACGCTATCCATCGGTGCCGCCCGCCCGTCTGACTTTGCCGAACACGTCACCACCGTAGGACGGATGGATGAGAAGTTTCCCATCGTTGAAAAAATTGAGAGGCGGATTTTCCAATCCATGGAAAAAACGCTCGGTTCCGACTGGGTGCACCACTGGCACGAAGGCCTACCGCGCTGGCAGGATACGCCCGGCGAAATCAACATTCCTGAAATCCTGCGGCTCTGGACTTTTGCCAAAGGCCTCGACCTGATCGCTTTCGGCAGAATGCGCTACAACCTCATGGGCAACGCCGAACACTGGTTCCCCGGACAACAGGCGACCGAATTCAAAGACGAAGCGTTAAAACCGGTTCTGGAAAAAAGTCGCTTCGCAGACCGCATTCCAGAAATCCTGCGCGAAGCCCACGCTATGCTTCACGACACTCCAAAAAAACGTCTCAGCGAATCTTAGAACTCGTACGTCATGAAGAGGCGGGAATCCGTGGCGGTGGTATCTTCACCGTTACGTCTGCCGTCGCGATATGCGGCCCCGCATTTGACAGCCACAGATAAATGCTCATTAATCGGCTGTTTGACAACGAAGTTAATCTCCTGTCCGTCATACGCCGTCCGGCTGTGATCCTGCCAGGTGTAATTATAGAGCATATAAAGAAACGTTTTGCCGATTTTCGTTGTAGCTTTTAAGTACGCGCTGTCCGAGCCGCCATTAAAATGGCCCGGATAAACCATCAGCGAATTGCCAAGCGGATGATTCAGTCCGGTGGTCATCTCATGAAAAACCATATCGCCGCCGTGAACGCTGAACCAGCCGGGCTCAAACGTAACTCCGCCAACCTTTTGTTCAACAGCGAGACTGAACATATCGGAATTAAAAGAGGCATTTTCATCCGCCGTCTGCACTGAGTTTGCATGTTGGAAATAACTCAGCAGAGCGGTTTTATCCGTCAAAGCATACCGTGTGCGTCCACCAGTGACATTGGCAATGTCATGCACATACGCCTCATACACAGCCACCTCGAGATTGGTCACGCCGGTAAACACCGCTTCGCCCCATGAAATCCCGTGACTGTCACACCCCCGGCCCCGTGCGAGCACCTCATCAAAATCGTTGAAATTCCAGCCGTCTTCATCATCCAGAACATTGCTCAGCCGGAACGCGTGGCCGACCGTGAGAGCCAGACCGGGAATATCTTTAGTGGTCATCTGAACCGCTTCAACCGAACGCGGTTTCTGGCGGATTTCGTCGGCGCGGAACAGTTCTCCATTGATCACCTGCCGCCCAGCCTTGATAAACGTATTGGTCAGCCCGATGCTTTCAAAACGGTATTTAAGCCAGGCTTCATTCAGAACATTCACCCGTCCATTCTGTACCCGCGTTTTTCCGTTATTGCTGTCTTCACTGGCGTCCAGCGGCTCCACATAAATACCGGTTGCACCGAAACTGAATCCAGCGGCTTCCGGTGAGGTATATCCGATCAATAATCCCGCTGTCGTGGAATAGGCATCATCAGGAACCGCATTTTCATAATCGCGGTACATGGAAAGGGTCTGCAGCCGCGCATTCCAGGTTCCGTACCCGAGATCATTCACCGGCTTCAGCAGACTTTCAGCGAACACCCCGGCGCACAAAGCCGCCAGCGATACAAACAACAGCGTTTTCTTCATCATAACAAAATCTCCCGGCCCCAGTTTCGTAAAAGGCCGCATTCTTATCTTTTTGACAACACGACCGCAAACATGATTTCTATTCGCCTTCACCCGCAACCCAACCGGAGATTCAAATGAGCGAATTTAAAAACGTAACCGTAGTGAAAAAAGCCAACGTCTACTTTGATGGCAAAGTCACCAGCCGCACCGTCCTATTTGCCGACGGCACTAAAAAAACTCTCGGCATCATGATGCCCGGCGACTATGAATTCGGAACCGAAGCGGCAGAAATTATGGAAATGCTCGGCGGCCAGATGGACGTACTACTGCCCGGCGAAACAAAGTGGAAAACCTTCAAAGCAGGCGAATCCTACCAGGTTCCGGCCAACAGCAAGTTTAAGCTAAAAGTTCCCGTCGTCGCCGACTACTGCTGTTCCTACCTGAAATAATGGGCTCGCAGAGCCCACTCTACATTTGGATGGCAATGTAGCGTCGGCTCTATGAGCCGAGTTTTATTGCGCCGGAACAAACTCGAACCCGGAAAGGGTCAAATCCACCGGAACGGGTGCGAGCTGGTCGCCGAAACGAATGACCAGTTCGGTGACATTTTCCAGCCCCGGCGTGGCAGGTAGCGGAATGCGGATTTCTTTCTCGGACTCCGCGACGCCGAATCGGGCAAAAATTTCATTCTGAAATGCCATCGGTCCGCCAGCCAACGTAATGACTGTATTTAGCGGTTTGCCCGCGCGATAGTGAATCAGCAGCGCACCATTCGACAGACTGACCGGCTTCGGCAGTTTTACCGTTACCGCACTATTACGCACCGCATCGCCGCGCAACCGAAACCCATTCTTCCAATGCACTCCTTCCAGACTGTCGCCAACCGGACTCCAGGAAATCCACTGTGTACCATCCAGTAAATCAACCGCAACCGATTCGCCGCCCTGCACTTTGGAAAGCGACGTGACGCCCTGCCACGTCAGATAGCGCTGCATATTTTCTTCAGCAGAGCTGATCCCTCCCAGAATCAGCGCCAGCGTGTGCGCGGCGGTCTGAAATTCAATCACCTTATTCTGCGTCGTGTTGAACCCTTCCCACGGGCCGTGGTCGGTGAAAAGCTGCCGGATCGTTTTCCAATGTTTGGACAGAAGCTCTTCAACCTGATCCGGTGCGACTTCATAAGCAACACCCAGCGTGTAAAGCGACGGCGCATCGGTAATGCGCAGATGATCCGTCACCGCGACATCCGGAATGCCGATATCGCCGGTGTACTCCACGCCGTTGCCGCTATAGGCCTCGCTTAAAAAGCCGGGCAGTTTATTCCGTCCGGAAAAATCTAGATTGATCGCCACCGAATTTTCCAAATTCTCCCGCCAACCCGGCGCATCCAGCTCCTGCATAAACAGTGACAACCCCAGCGACTGGAACGATGAACCGTGCCACGTCGCCAGCGTATACAAATCACGCCCGTCCGCCATGCGGTACGGCTTGATTTTAAAACCGGAGTTCTTCACGGCATCCGCAGGGAAATTGAACCGCTGCACCACAAAACAGAGCGGACCGCGGAATTCATTCACAAAATAATTCATCCGTCCGGTAATCCATTTGCCGTTACTGTCCTCCCAGCCGGCAAAGCGATCTTTCGTCGCATTCCAGCCAAACGTAAAGGTTCCGGACGGTTCATCGTAAAGGTAGCGATAGCCCTCTTCCTGCCGCGCAATAA
>CAZTEK010000116.1:0-5274 GCA_964612095.1 uncultured Verrucomicrobiota bacterium | reverse complement strand
TTTTCACCCATCAGTTCGGTCAAAGGAATCTCTTTGACCTTTGCCGTGAGCGCTTCGAGCTCTTTGCCTTTTTCAGCGATGGCGGCGTTGTATTTTTCCACCATCTTCTGCAGATCAGCCTGAGTCATCTTTTGAGCATCTGCCGCGATCTGACTGACCGGCTTATTTTCATCGATACTGCTGCTGCCGCCGCAACCGGTGAGCATTGCGACCATCACCAATCCTGCCAACCATCCATACCGTTTCATGAACCCTCCGTTTCTGGCAGGCACACCATATGCTCTGCCAACTGCTCCGCATTCTAAACCGGGGAAAATTAACTGCAATCCAAAAACCAGACCGGTTTAGTTCAATAGTTCCTCGTGATTAAAAAATAAAAAAATACTTCTGAATACGAATAGTTCGTGATATGAACTATTCGTATGGATAAATTATCGATTAGTTTAGATCATTTCTCAACTGAGGTTCAGCGACTGATTCCCGCCTTTCTGGGCGCGATGATTCGCCGCGAGCGAAATGCCATGTCGCAGGGCCTTATCACGGATCCCCAATTTGTTGGCATGGTCTTTATAAATGAACACCCCAATACGCCGGTCAAAAATTTCGCAACAACACTGGGCCTTCAACTCTCCTCCGCTTCCGGCCTACTCGATCGAATGGTTAAAGCCGGACTGATTAAGAGAACCCACTCCCGTGAAGACCGTCGTGTCGTATTGCTGAATCTGACCGCCAAAGGAAAGGCTATGCTGGAGGAAATAACCCTCCAAAAACAAAAAAGCTTTGCGGACATTTTTGCACCACTCTCGCCGGAAGAGCGGACGGCGTATTTAGAAATGATGAAGAAAGTTGTGGGACACCTTGATGAAATCTAAATTTAGAAACTGGAAAATCGGCCTAATCACGCTCATTGCATTTCAGGCGCGAGCAGAGATGCCATCCTACACGCTGGACGACTGCATCCGCATCGGACTGGAGCGTGCAGTGCCGGTTATAAATGCGGAGCGCGATCGACAAATTGCTGAAGCGACCATGAAGCAGGCGCGTTCGACCGGACTGCCACAGATTGATCTTCTGGCCGGTAGCACACGTAATGACGGCACGTCCGCCACAGGCGGAGACATCAGGCGTAACGGCTATAGCGGCTCCATCACCGCCAGCCAGACCCTCTATGACGGCGGCAAAGTTTTTTCGGCCATTCGCGCCGCCAACGCATACCGCGGCCTGACGGCACAGTCCAAAGCATTGCAAGAAGCCGCGCTGATTCGCACCATTCACACCTCCTTCAACGGCATTCTGCTGGCACAGGCCAATGTCGCAGTGCAAGAAGCCTCGGTAAAACAGCTGGCGGATTTTGAAAAAGAAACGCAACAGAAGTACGAGGTTGGCGCGTCGTCCGAATTTGACTGGCTGACGGCGCAGGTGCGTCTGGCGAATGAAAAGCCCAAACTGATTGAGGCGCGCAATGCGCTGGCTGTCGCCAAAGAACGGTTCCGCAACTTAATCGTACTCGATGCAGAAGATTTCAAACTTGTTGGAGAGCTGAAGTATAAACCGTTTGAACCGGATCTGATGGCTTTGCAGTCCGGAGCTGTGAGCGTACGTCCCGAGTTGCTGGTACAGGAAAAAACGGTTGCGTTGCGGCGCGAAGACCTCAAAGCCTCCTGGAGCGGTTACAAACCGAAGGTGACGGCCGATGCCATTTATACACAGGAAAATCCCGACCGCTACAATAACGCCGGTGATACATGGGCCGATCACTGGTCGGCTGGAATTACCGCTCGTTGGACCTTGTTCGATGGAGGAGACCGACGTGGCGAGGTGCTGAAGAAGGGTCTGGAGCTGGCCAAGGCACAGGCTAACCGCGACGACCTGTTGCGTTCGGTTTCGCTGGACGTAAAATCGGCCTGGCTCGATATGATGGCGGCGCGAGAAACCATTACCGGTACAACGGAAACAGTGAAACTGGCGGAAAAGGCACTCCGGATTGCTAAAACCCGTTACGACGCAGGCCTCGCGACCTATCTGGAATTTACTGACAGCAACCTGTCGCTGAATACAGCACGGCTCAATCATTTCCAATCGTTGGAAAAACATTTAAACGCAGTGGTGAGTCTTAAATACGCGGCAGGGCTATTGAAAAAAGGAATGGTGGAGTGATGGAAAAAATTAAAAAATTTATTAATGAAGTTGCCGAAAAGGCAAAAGCCGTGTGGAAGCGGCTGGATAAAACAGGAAAAATTCTACTGAGTTCATTGCTGGCGATGCTCGCGATGATCATTCTTTTTAAGGCGCTTCCTTCACGCAAAGAAAAGCTACCGCCAGTACAGGAAGTGGTCATCCCTGTTCAAGTGGTCAAAGTAACTGCCGAAGACCGCCCCGACATCATCGTTCTACCCGGTCTAATCCTCGCTAACGTGGACGCAAAGCTGGCCGCCGAAAAAGCCGGCCGCGTGGTGGAAATTTATGCCGAAAGAGGACAGGCTGTCACCAACGGGCAGATTCTCCTGCGCATTGATGATCGCACCGCACGCATCGCCTTCGAGGATGCCGCTCGCAATCTGGAACGATTTGAAAAACTGAGCGAAACCGGTGCGCTTTCAAAAAAAGCGCTCGATGACATCCGCAGGGAGTACAATCTGGCAGAGACCACACTGAGCTATTGCACGGTGAAAAGCCCAGTCGACGGCCTCGTCAACGAGCGCTATGTCGAGGAGGGCGAATACGTTCTGCCTTCCGCGCCGGTGTTCGATGTTCTGTCGATCAATCCGGTGCGCGTAACGGTCGATATTCCTGAGCGGAATGTCTCCTCGCTCAAAACCGGTGATGCGGTGCCGTTTGAAGTGGTCTCACAACCCGAACAGATTTTCACCGGCACGGTGTCCTATATTTCTTCGAAAGCAGAAACCGACAACAACGCATTCCGCGTTGAACTGAAGGTTCCGAATCCAGACGGCATATTGCGCCCCGGCATGATTGCCTCCGTGCAGCATCGCCGCAGTATCCGGAAAAACGCCATCACCCTGCCGCTGGAAGCCATCATTCCGCAAAAAGGCGACAATGTGGTTTATCTTGTACGCGACGGTCATGCCGTACGTCAGCTGGTACGAATCGACACCATTCTAAAACAGGAAGCCCTCATTCTCTCCGGCGTCAGCGCGGGCGACCTAATCGTCACCCGCGGAAACCGGATGCTGACCGACGGCGCGAAAGTAAAGATTGTTGAATAATGGAGCGCGGGAGTTATGGAGTATTGGAATCAAATTCGAACCGGATTCTCTGCACGAGGCTCCGTTAACCCAACACTCCACCCTCCAGTACTCCACAGGAGTTGCTTATGTTAATCACCAACTACGCCATTAAGTTTCGTATCGCCGTATTTGTCTTCATGGTCGTCCTGATTGTTCTCGGCATGGCGGCCTATAACGCCCTACCGCGCGAAGGGTTCCCAGACATCACCATCCCTCAGGTATTCATCCGCGCGCCATATCAAGGCACAGCACCGGAGGAAATGGAAAACCTCGTTACGATTCCGATTGAGAAAAAACTCAACGAACTCGGCAATGTCAAAGAAATCACCTCCACCTCCGCCGAAAGCTTCACCACCATCTCGGTTGAATTCCTGCCGGATCAAGATATCGACATGGCCATTCAGCGCGTAAAGGACAAGATCGACCTTGCCCGTATCGACTTGCCCGACGATCTGGAAGAACCGATTGTCGATGGATTTAATTTCAGCACCGACATCCCGATCATGCGCTTTTCGCTCTCCGGCGACCCCGATATTGAACGACTTAAAAACATCGCTGAAAACCTTCAGGATCGCATTGAGTTGATGCCTGGCGTACGCGCCGCCGATATCACCGGAACACGCGAGCGGGAAATCCGGATTGAGTTCGACCGCGCCCGCCTCAGCGCCTACGAAATTCCGCTGGCCGATGTGCTGGCGCTAGTTGGCAAAGAAAACGTCACCGTTTCCGCCGGTTCGCTCGAAGTGGGCGATAGCAAATATCAGATCCGGCTGGCGGGTGAATTCAAGCTGGCGGGTGAAATGCGCGACCTCGTAGTCAAAGTGCATAAGGGGCGACCCGTTTATCTCAGCGATCTCGCGACCGTTACCGACACCTATAAAGACGCCACTTCCATTGCGCGGATCAACGGCGAGACTTCCGTATCCATCAACATCAAAAAGCGTTCCGGAGCCAACACCGTCGCGCTGACCGACCAGATCAAAGCGATGCTGGATGCGTACAATCTTCCGAAGGATATCAAGCTGACGATTGTACAGGACGAGTCGAAGCGGGTGCGTGACATGCTCGCCGAGCTGGAAAACAACATCATTACCGGCTTCCTCTTCGTCATTATCGTCCTGTTTATTTTCATGGGTTGGCGCAACAGCCTTTTCGTCGGGCTGGCCATTCCGCTCTCCATGCTGCTCACCTATATTATCATGTCGCTAATGGGCATTACGCTTAACATGGTCGTGCTCTTCGGTCTGATTCTCGGCTGCGGTAATCTGGTGGATAACGCCGTCGTAATTGTCGAAAACATTTACCGCCTGCACTGCGGCGGCCTTTCTCAGGAAGAAGCCGCACGGCGCGGTACCGCCGAAGTCGCCTGGCCGGTCACCACCTCCACGCTCACCTCGATGATTGCGCTGGCTCCGTTGTTGTTCTGGCCCGACATCATCGGTCGTTTCATGAGATTTATTCCCCTGACCCTCATAATCACTCAGGGCGGATCCCTGCTGGTCGCGCTGATCACCAATCCGGCCGTCTGTTCCGTGCTGATCAAAAAAGGCCGTGTTGACGACAATCCACTCAACAGAGGCATCCCCCACCCGTTTGTCAGCGGGTATGAAAAATTCCTGCGCAAGGCTCTGGAGCACCGCTTAATGGTTCTGCTAATCAGTCTGACTTTTCTAGTGCTCAGTGCCGAACTCTATAAACGCTACAATCGCGGTGTGGAACTCTTCCCGACGACTGAACCGGAATCGGCCCAGATCCAAATCAAATATCCGCAAGGCACCGCCATCGAAACGACGGCCGCTGCGCTTCGCAAAATTGAAAAAATCCTCGAACCCTATCCGGAGGTTAAATTTTTCCAGAGTAATGCAGGACAAGGCAACGCGTCCTTCGACTCCGTCAGTAGCGGTACACACATCGGCTCAATCTACATTGATTTTATTGACGAAGAACTTCGAAAAACTCCGGCAAGCAAAGTGATCGAACAGATCCGCACCGCCCTGCCGGTTCTACCCGGTGCCGAAGTCACCAT
>CAZTEK010000115.1:0-5331 GCA_964612095.1 uncultured Verrucomicrobiota bacterium | reverse complement strand
AATCCACCGCGCGGCGAAGCGAATGCAGCGACCATCTGCTTCACCCGTTCGTCAATTTGTGCGGCATCCAGCTGAAGTGTGGTTTGAATATCCAGACAGCAGAAAAAGCAGATCCGCCCGGCAAACCGTTCCGCCAGAAGACTGATGCCCATGTTGTCCTGCTGATCCATCTGTATCACATCCAACCCGATCTCAATCAGATCATCCATGATCTCAACAATCTGTCCGCAGGTGTGCGAAAAAACCTGCATGTTGCGGGCATGCGCGGCATCAAACAGTTTCTTAAACCTCGGCTTGAAAATATCCCGCCACTTCTCCGGGCTGATCATCAGCCGGTCTTGCAGCCCCATGTCTTCAATCAGAATCACGCCGTTGACGCCGCGGTCAGCCATCATTTCAACCGTCCCGATTGCGCTCTCCAGTAACGCATCAACCAGCTTTTCAATGTTTTCCTGATTACCAGCCGTCTGCATCATGAAATCCAGAAAACCGAACAAATGCAGCAAGATCTGGAACAGTCCGTGCGGCAACATCCCGAGCACATATTTTTCACCCGCATTCGCCGCCACCTGTTTTTCAAGCGTGCGGTAACGGGATGGTATGTTGAACTGCGGAATTTTATAGTCGCTGGCATCCTCCACGTCTTCGAGCGGAAAAAACTTGGGCTCACCAAACGATCCGCTGCCTTCCATGGTTTCCCAGACACACCCCCATTCATCGATCCGTTTACACGGATCTCCGGATTCCGGTGCATGTTCCGGTTTATCCAAAAACACCCACATGAAATCCTCGCCGTACCGGTGTCCCTTGTCCGGGGTCCGGTTGCTGTCAAAGTTATAAGGGATCCGGGGCGGATTCTGAAAACTCACTGCCCGCCGTACAATCTCGCAACTGGTCATCTATCTATTTTCCTTTCCCTGGTTATTCGCCTCAAAACTCAAGAAGCTGCTGTGCAAACAGGGCGGCTGGCGGATTGGTCTTGGTTCGACCGGCCAGCTTGATCTGGCAGACAAAAACCCGACCGGCGCCAACTGCCTTTTCGGCAACGGCAAGCGCACTGCTCCAGATACCGCTGCTGTCGGTATTTCCTCCGGTGAGAATCGGCGTAAAGCCAGACGCTGTGAAGGTTGACAGCAGCAGAGCGGTCACACAATCCGCCTGCGGATCATACCAGCGGGAGAAGTCGTGCGGAGCAAACCCATCGACCAACGGGTGCCCGGTCTGACGCGACGCGAAATGCAGCGGATTAAAGTGACTTTGCTTCACCACGATGCGGCTGCCGGCAATCTCATAGTTGCCCGGGGGCAGTTCCAGAAACACAGCCTTAGCCCCGCCTGAGACCGCAGCATTCACCACCGGCGCGTTCGACTGATACGCAACGAAATCGTCGATCAGAAGTACGGCGGCCCCGTCGCAACTCTCCTTTACATCGAGATCCAACTCCTTCGCCAGACGTGCCGCAGATCCCGATTCAGATCCGAACACGGCGGCCGCAATACGGGCCTTACGTGCCAGCTTCGGAAACACTTCGATCTCAACCGTATGATCATTGATCACAGTTCCGGATGCATCAACCACTGCGAGACGGGCAGTTACCATGGTGCGGCTTGAAACCTCGGGAGTCTGAACGGTTACAAAGCCCTGAAACCGGCTATCCCAACCGGGCGCTTCCGCGGGGGCGCTGCCGCCGGAAAAAATGCGTCCGTTGCATTCGAACTGGTAGCGGATCGTGCAGCCTTTCAGGGGATTCGGGGTATCGTTGGATATCCAGGCTTCGAGCCGCAGCGGTTCACCGGAGAACAGACGCGACCGGTCGGTGCGCAACGTTGGCAGAACCGGTGCCAGCGCATCGCGATAGGCAAAGAACGCCTTTTTCGGACGCCGCTCGCAATCCATGATCGTTTTCATCCAGCCGGACGGAAACGCGTCGATAAACAAATGAATCGCAAAGGTATTCATCCGGCGGTCACGCCGGAAGGCCTCGGTCATAATAGCCGTCGAGTGCGCCTGATGATCCTGACTGACCCGAATCCAGTCCTCCAGTGTGTGCTGGGTATCAAAAAAGAAATAATGAAACTTGCCGGTTTGAGCCAGACGGATGAGGGACGGGCTCCACGTCTTTTCCTCTTCGGCGTTTTGGGGCAGCCATTCTTTTGGATACCGCCGGCGCATGAGATCAGAACATTCCAGCCCTTCGGCCCCGAATTCGCCGCATCCATGATACCAATCCGGCTTTACCGGCTGCCAGCCGCCTTTGAGCAGACGCCCGATATCAATACCCTGGCCGTTGTACCAGCAGGGATAGCAATGCCGATCGGAAATTCCGGGCGCTGGCGGATCGTAGTCACCGTCGCAAGCTTTAATGACCCGATCCGGATTCAGCATATGAACGATATCATCTGCCGCACGGAACAAATTTTCCATTTCAACACGGCTGATCTGACGGTGCGGCTGATTGTTACCATTAGAAGTTGGCTCATTGATGTAGGTAACCATGATGCAACTGGGGTGCGAGCGGATCAGTCGCTCCATCTCGCCCGCCTGCCGCAAAATCTCACAATACTGACTGCGTCGAATAACATGGAACGTCGGCAAGTCCGTCTGGATCAGCAAACCGAGCCTGTCGCAACAGTCATAAACCTCAGGTTGTACCGGACGTTGCGTCAGGCGCAGGAAATTCATATTACAGATCTTCGCCAGCAGGATGTCATCGCGAAGCTGATCCCAATCTTTATGAAACACGCACTGCTGTTCATGGCCCATCGTATTCGCACCGCGCAGCCGGATGGGTTTCCCGTTCAGTAAGAGCTCGCCCTTGGGATCGCTGGATTCATTCATCCGGAAGGTACGCATGCCGAAGCACCGGTCAGCGGTATCAAGCACCTTCCCTGATTCGTCGAGGATCTCGACACGCAACCGGTACAACCACGGTTCGTCCTGCGTCCACCAGCGGAATGAAGACATCTCAAATCCTGCCGCAATACTGTTCAGACCTTTCTCGATATACAGCGGAATCGGCTTCAGGTAGGTGCCGTTGGCCTTGGCCATCGCAACCTGATAATCATCGTTCATGCCGCACTGTTTGATGACACTCGGAACATGCACAACCCCTTCAAAAACCGTCTGTTTAAAATTCTCGCCATAGAGCGAAAGCCGGAATCGGCGGATATCCTCTCCCTGCAGACACTTGAACACATCAATCACGGCCTCCGCCCGGTTTTCATCCGGCAGCGGACGCACAAAAATATCATCAATGAATGTTTCGGAGCAGAATTCCACCGACACATCCTGATAGATGCCCATGCCGGGCGGGCAGTGATGCCAACCGAACTCCGAATCGTCATAGCCGAGGCCGGTAGCGGCATAAACTTTATCGCCGCCATGACCTCCGGTGGGTGAAATACTGCCCATAAGGACGAAGTCGTTTTCCACCCGGACCACGAGTGTATTTTCGCCTTCAATCGCGCACGCGGTAAAATCGCAACGGAATGGGGCGAAGAATCCCTCGTGAGAGCCAAGATAATTGCCGTTCACGAAAACGTGAGCCTTGTAATCCACCCCTTTGAAGCAGACAAACGCACGTCCGCAGGCAAGATCTTCGGCCTGTATCCTGAACGTTGTCCGGTAATAGGTGGTCGCGACGCCGAGCGGGCCTCCGTAATGCGGAACTGTGACAGATTCCCACTCCCCCTCCCCGCGCAAAACACCTGAAAAATCTTTCGCGTCATTTTCCGTTTGCAGACGCCAGTCGAAGCGGGTCAGGTGTTGCGAACGCCGCGTCTGAATTGCCGCGGCGGGCGCAAGATTCTGCATAAACGGTACGTAGCGTGTCCGGAAAACATCCAGTTCTGCCGCTAATTCCTGTTCAGTAGACATCTTGCGGAGCGGCGCAAACTGAGCCGATCCGGTTTTTTCCACTGGAAGTTCCACTGCCGGCAATACCGGCGGTTGCGGTTCAACCAGACTGCTGTCCCGGTATTCCACCCGTTGCGCGGCCACTGCCGCAAAAAAATCGTGGTTCGTTTCTTTTGCCATATTTTCCCTTACTATTACTGTTTCGCTCCGATGATAAACGAAGCGGTCTTTAAAATTTATTTTTTACATTCCTGCGGACGCAGGGCGATAAATGCGGAATCCCGAAATCCCCGTTCCCGGAGAAATGGTCAATATATGTTCTCCGTTGACGGCACCCTGCAAAAGCATCGCCGACTCGCCGGCTTTCAGCGCCGGCAAAGTGCCGGCATGACACGGATAGGTCTTCCAGGTCGTCTTAAAACCGGACGCGACGCCCTTGCTTGACCAATCGCCGGGTTCAATAACCACCCGGCCCGACTGTGAAACAAATCTCCGGCTGACCCGGCCGGTTCCGTCTTCACCGGTAACAGATCCTTCGACTTTGAATGCGCGCCCGCCATCCGGCGTGGAATCTTCCAGACAAGTCAGCGTCCACGTCTCTGCCAAAGGGGTCTGCTCGAACTGAACACATTTGATCGCCGGAAACCACGGTGCCGGGAATCCGGCACCGAGTGTACTGGTGCGGGTCGCAGCCCAAAGCTCTCGATGTTCTGCCGCCGGCTTTCCGTCAAGAATGAGTTCAAGTGCGCCGCCCGAAGACGAACCGTCTGCAATCGCATCAACCCGGTTCCCGGAAAAACGCAATGTCAGAGCGCCGTCCGGAGTCCGCGTAACCGCCGGAGAATCAAGGCCGATTTGGGTAACCCGCCCGGCGGAGGCGGCGCCGTCACTCATTTGAGAAAGGCGCAGCAGCTCCTCATTGACACACTTTGCCAGCAGCGCACAGCCTGCATCATTCAGGTGAATCGTATCGCGCAGCAGCGACTGGGCCTCTTTGCCATTCTCACTCAAATACCGGATCCATTTAGCCCGCACATCAATCAGCATGCAATCATAGCGCCGGGCGATATCGGCCATCTGACCCGTGCGCCGGTCGGATTCTTCCTGATTCGTCTGGGGCTGGGTGCTGATGTGGTCGGTATGCAGAATAATTTCCGCGCAGGTGCGTTCCCGCGTTTTACGGATGATTTCTTCGTACGGTTCCATCGGGCCGTACACATGAAAAATCAGCAGATCGGGATACCATGGATAAAGATCCGGTTCGGCTGTCCGCACCAGACTGGGAGATGTGCAGCCGCCGATAGCAGGATTATGAAATTCGAACTGCACCGACGGAAAACGTTGCTTCAATTCTTTCTTAACCGCAGACGTCCATGGTTGCGCCGTGATGGACTGCCCATAAAACAGCACCCGCACTCGCGCCGGATGCTCCGGCGTTGAATCGCTCAGTTGCTTCATCGTTCGCTGAATAAAAGC
>CAZTEK010000114.1:0-5346 GCA_964612095.1 uncultured Verrucomicrobiota bacterium | reverse complement strand
ACGTGTTGAGCACAGCGATATCGGCATGTTCAGCGCGCGGGGTTTCTTGAAATCCAAGCGCCTCGAGTTGTGAAGCGAGATGACGCGAGTCCGCCTCGTTCATTTGGCAGCCGATCGTCCAGATGTGATAAGTTCCGGTCATTTAAAATTCCTTTATTGTCTTATACCAACCGAAACACCCCGCATAAAGACAACTTCACTTTAAATTAAAAATCATTGCTAAAAGACAGTTTTTTCCGTGCCTCCTCTTTAAATTCATATTATATTCGAGATCAGACGAATTGATTTAGAGCAACCGCAACACATTAAACCAGCGAGGTCGTTATGAAGAAAATATTACCAAGAAGTTTAGGCCGAATGACTATTGCGCAAATACTATTTCTAGCAACTGTGGCTGGAGCACGCGCACAAACCCCCAGTACCGTACAATCTACGGTTCGCCCTTTAGGGTTAAATATCGCACAATTTGTTATGCAGGCTGGTTCCGACACCGCTTCAGCAAACTTTCAGCAAAGCACCCTCCCATCCATTAATCAGCTCCTGAGTACTCGTATATCTGAACAGACCCCGATGAATGATTCAGCCTTCTTGCTCGACCCTTCCCGGTTGTCTCTCCGTACAGAAAGTGACATTCGCGTGTATTTTGTCGGAGAAGGTGCAGGGTATCATAACACCCTAGGGTTCACGCTCACGGCTAACGGTCAGGTCGGAAGTAACCCCACGTTAATATTCCCCGATGCGTCTAGCCCGATCTCCGCCTACGATCCGGCTCCGACTGCGGTACGAACAGGTTCGATGCCTTTACTGCCCGGTGATTTTGTCAATCTGGGAACTGCCAGCGCCGGATCCAAACTCGATTTCTTTTTGATTTCAAACGGGGCCAATGGCGGAAAATCCACCTTTGGTACCGTTGCCGCAAACAACCCCGACTTTATCAACCATGTTGTTGCTTTCGCCATCACCGACAGCCCCTACCTGATTCTAGGCTTCGAGGATTGGTTCGGCGGAGGAGACCGCGACTTTAATGATGTGTTGATCGCTGTAAATATTGGTGTTCGCAACGTAGGATCATTAACAGGGGCTCCCGAACCGTCACTGGCTTTACTCCTACCCGTATTCATAGCGATGGCTCTGTGTTGGCGATCCCGCACTGCAACACTAAAAGAGGTCGCTCAAGTATGAAATTTTTTCGTGTATTAGTCATAGCCGTAGTGCTTTTGGTTGTGGTCGGACTTTCAGGGTGGTTCGTTATTCAGTGGCGACAGGCGGTAGTGACGCGACAGGATGCCTCTGCACGAGAACGTACAGCCACCTTACTGGCAGAAGGCCGAGCGCAAGATGCGGTAACAATAATACGCAGACAACCCCACCCGTTCCGGCATCCGGATTGGATCGAACTTGAATTGCGCGCATTAACCGATGCGCGTGCAGTACATGACTTGAATAGTCTATACCAACGCAACCCAGATGTTTTGTTACGTAGCGAGGATGCATCATTTCTTTTACTGCGCGTCTGGCTGGCTGATAAAAATAGCGCACATTATGAGCAGTTGAGAACGGCTTGGTATGGCCGCGAAAAATCTCCGGCACGCTGGAAACTACTTGATGCCGACACCTTGCTGTGGGCTGGAAAAAAAACAGAAGCCGCCGAATTACTTCAGAACGAAAAGTATTCTGGACATGACGAAGCAGGCCGACTCCTACGTTTAGCACTAGCGGTTGCCACGCAAGATCGAAATGCGGCTTGGAATTATCTTTCGCAAGCCAACACGGCCGATCCGCGCAATCCGGATATCCATTCTTTCCGCGCCCAACTTCTAGAAACGACCGGGCGAACAACGGAGGCTCGCGTAGAATATGTTGCCGCTGTTTTAACCGATCCAGCAAATCCTCTTTTGCGCGATCAGCTAGCCGAATTTTATCGACGCCAAGGAAGTCTTGATCTCGCTTTAAAAACATGGCAGGACGCCCTTCAGCCACCTTCACTTGACTATATTTGGGTTAAAGCCCTGTTTTGGTCGAGAGTGGTTCAACCGTCAAAAACACCACTCCCTTTAGCCGCACCTGGGGGCTCCCTCGCACCGCTCGTAGCACTCATGCGTGAAACACCTTGTGACCGCTTCTACCCATCCGAAAAGCTGGGTTCGGACGACCTGATGCATAAAAGGCCTGAATCTTTCTGGCTAGCTGTACTCGAACATTTACGAGCGGGACGGGAATCCGATGCGCTAAAAATGCTAGAGCGCGGATCAATTTCGACTCGAACTCTACAACAGGATTTAAACACAGCTCTCCGACAGATACTAATTTTCCGAAAAACGTCTGTTATGCCAATCGGAATGATTAGCGATACAGATCGACGCGCGGGAGTGGCGCGTCATGCATTTTTTAATGAACTTGAAAAACTTCGTCAGCCGCCAAATTACATGCCTAGTGCCCAGCCGTCAGCAACACTTGAGTTTCTAAAGGGGCCTCATGCCTTTGCCGCCGCGTGCCTAGCTGCTGGCTGGCGAGAAGCGGCTCTAAGCCTGAGTGATAACCGCCCGATCCCTCCAGACGCGCCCGAGTGGTATGTTTATGCCTTGGCTCAAGCCTTGCGCTATAATCGCAGTCCCGAAGCGGCATTGTCGCTTTTGGCCACCCAGCCAGCCACACCTCTTCTAGATATGCTCTCAGCTGAAATGATGCTCCTGCAAAAACACCTTGATGAAGGATGTGAGCGACTGACCCCTCTAATATCAAGACAGGACGACATTGGATTTCGCGCAGCTTGGCTTTTAGCGGTAACGCGACTGGAACAAAGTCGGCGTGATGAGGTGCTTTCTATTCTAGTTCAGCAACCAGCTCTAGCCCGTAGCGTGACAGGTAGAGAAATCAAAGCACGGGTTGAACTGTCTGCGGGCCACGACGACAAGGCAGAAATCCTTTATCGTGCCATTTCTAAAGACTCAATCGAAGCACGAGTCTGGCTGGCTAAACGTGCGATCCTACGCAAAGATTGGAATGAAGCCCGAAAATTGACTCAGGAACTAATGGCACTAATGCCGGAGGAAATGGAGATTCGTCAATCATTGGTCGCAATTGAGGCAGCAGCTCGCAAACCATAAAACCAAGGCGTGTCGACCTATGCAGCATTTATCTTCACCAACACCTGACTCTACGCGCCGCAACCCTCAACAGACTGCACAGGATCGCGCCTGTTTTAGCTTCCTCGCATTTCTGGCCGCCTTTATCTGGTGGCGAGATCTCAACTGGATGGCAACAGCAGGAGACGTGCTACCAATCCTTGTGGCATTTCCGCTTTTTTGGTGGTGCGGGCGACCTTGGCGGTGGCGTATAGAAGGAATCCATTTGAATTGGGGATGGCTCACCGCAGCTACGGCATTCTGGATTGTTGGCATCATTCTTAATTTGACCATTTTTTTGACACTAGCGTGGACTTTAGCTTTATGGAGTTTACTGGCCGCGCGACTTGAACCTGCAGCCGTTATACCGACATCACGTCTATTGCCGTTACTATTACTAGCATTCCCTTGGCTGGCAATGGATGCCGACCAAATCGGATGGTGGTTCCGATTATCAGCGGCGGGCGTGACGGAACGGCTCTTCGACACGCTGGGATTTGATGTCACACGGCAAGGAACCCAAGTGCTTGTACAAGGATTACCCATTTCTGTAGATGCCGAATGCTCGGGCTTAAAAGTGTTACAAGCCATGTTAATTGCTGGACTAGTTGTTGCTAATCGAAAATTCGGGACCTCGCGTAATTACTGGTGGTCATTGCCCATTCTGGTCGTGGCGGCTTGGTGTGCCAATACATTGAGGGTTGTAATTGTAAGCATCACCGCACTGAGCTTTGGTGCTGATTTTGCGACAGGCCGTTTTCATGCCTTGGGCGGAGCGATAGTACTGATGCTCATGTTTATCATTTGTCTGGCCGGTTTCTCTTGGATTCCGCACGGATTCAAAGCCCTCGCCAAAAAATATCCAGCAGGAAGATCCCTCTGGACGGGAATAGCCGTACTGGTGTTTTGCGCCTTGATGTGCGACGACCTACCGCTATCTCGCCGCTGGTCGCCCTTCGAAAGGGGCGGGCCTATTGCGTTTGCGATGTGGGGATTGCCTGCGCTAGTTGCTCTGCTCATGCGCCTGCGCACTCGCGGAAAAAACTTACTCCCCGTTCCTTCCGTATTTTTTTCAGCCGCCGCTCTAATAGTACTCATGCTTGGAACGGCAACTTCTTTCAATGTACTCAAACATGGCGCACTTGTGCTTGCGGCATCCGCATTTATACCCCCGTCACGCTGGATGATTCTCTGGCTTTTGTCAGCCATTTCTTGGATGCCAGCACTGGGATGGGTGGCTCATTGCGCAGGCGTACCAACCGTTCATGTGATACGGCTAATCCTCGGCGCAAGCTCATTAGGCTTTGGTTTTATAAGCCTGCATCATGCACCCGAATCAAAAAACATTCCCGCCCAGAAAAAAAACTGGTGGCGTCCCGTAGCATTAGCTTTTGCCGTAGCAGTCACCCTACTATGGGAGCTGCCACCTCAAACAAACAACTCTCAACGCCTCTCAACACTACCCAAAAACGGACTTGGGTTAACCAGCGTTGATCTTGCCCTTTCCCGAGTCGAAGCCGTAATTTACAACAATGTCAAAGTGCTAAAACGGCTTTATTACACAGGAACAGACCGCGTGGTGGTGGTCGTGATTGATGGATCAAAAAATAGACACGCCGTGCACGACCCCAAATACTGTTTCCAAGGCGCAGGATGGCGAATAAAAGCTGAACATAAACAACTTCTTCCTAACGGTGAAGCCCTGCGCATCGATCTAGAACGAGGAAACGAACATACAGAAGCAATTTATTGGTTTACAGATGGCGCAAACCGTCATACCTCATCCCTGCGCTATTGGTGGCAAACCTCACTCCGCCGTTTAACTTTTGGTGCTTGGGGCGCTGAACCGATACTGGTGGTGATGCAACCCGCCACAGACCATCTTGGTGCCGTCGATTGGGAAAAACTATTTGTCAGATTACCGGAATTGCTCGCTCTGTAAGGACTCAGCGCTAGCCAACACGGTTTACAGTGAATTGAGCATTTAAAGCATGTGAAACAGGCTTATCGGAAAAAATAGCCGATAAAAACGGGATGATTTGGCTAATAACGAACCGACAACCAAAAACACTCGGGTCATCGATGCGGTGACCAGCAGCAATCGTAGCAATCAAAAGCTTTTTTGTTGCGTTGCCACACAGAGCAACGTACATTTTGCGCCTTCTTTTAATGGACGCGTAGCTCAGTTGGTAGAGCAGCTGACTCTTAATCAGCGGGTCCC
>CAZTEK010000113.1:0-5354 GCA_964612095.1 uncultured Verrucomicrobiota bacterium | reverse complement strand
GCGCTATGAACGATTTCTGCTCCAAGCTTACGAAGCCCGTTCTCAAAGCTTTCCGGCACGGCGATCCCAGAAACAGCGGAGATCTTCCGACCTTGCAAAAAGTCGAGTCCGGTTTGTTCGCGGGTATAAAGATTTTCGAGATATTTCGGACTATGACGACACTCGGAAATCTCAGCGTGAGAGTTTAATTCGCGCAACTTCGCCTTCAGTGCCGGAGCGCCTTCTGGCGGACATTTAGTGATGAAAATGAAGCCGGCACGCTTTAAATTACGCTTAGGTTCGCGCAGTAAACCGCGCGGCAGAACCCGGTTGTAGCCGAAGGGGTTGGTGTAGTCCACCAGCACAATATCGAGCCGATGCTGAAGTTTTAAATACTGAAAACCGTCATCCAGTACCAGCGTATCGCAACCGAATTTTTTAATGGCATATTTACCAGACTTCACACGGTCTTTATCCACCAACACCACGATTTCAGGCAGGTTTGAAGCCAACATATACGGTTCATCGCCCGCAAGATCGGAATTAAGCAAAAGTCGGTCGCCGTCGGACACCACACGCGGCAAGCGCTCCTCTTTCTTGAGAATCTTTTCCCACAGCGGCGTTTTGCGGCTCTTATAGCCGCGACTCAAAATGGCGACCTTACGACCCTTCTGCTGAAGTGACCGTGCAAAGGTTTCCACAATGGGGGTTTTACCCGTTCCACCAACCGTCACATTACCAACGCTGATTACCTGACAGCCGAGCGTACTGGCGCGAATGATGCGGTGTTTGTGAAGCAATAGACGCAACTGCACCAATAAGCCGAAAATCCAAGAAAGCATCTTTAGAAAACCACGCACACAGGCGGCTCGCCTGCCAAGAGTCTCCTTGGCAATCACCTTGAGTAGCTTCTGCTCTAGCCGTTCTTTTGAGCGCTTCGTCATAAAAATTCTAATCCTCTAAAATCAGTTGTTCGCTAACACCATCTGCGCCCGTCAGCCGCACTTTTACATGCGTATGACCCGCCTCAGCCAGTAGCGTTTCAAAGGTCATTCGGGCGTGGTGCGGACTGTTACAATCTGAGCTCAGGTGTGCAAGAAAAAGATGCTCCAGACCTTCGCCCGCGATTTCAGCCATTAGAGTTGCCGCCGCCCGGTTCGAAAGGTGTCCCTGATTGCCGCGGATGCGCTGCTTAAGGCTCCACGGTCGGTCGGCTTCATGTAAAAGGGTCTCATCGTGATTAGCCTCAATCACCACCGCATGGCATTTGCGTAGCCGCTCACGCAGGGCATTTGTCACCATTCCAATATCCGTCGCGACGCCTACTTTTAGACTCCCGGCCGAAAAAACGAATCCTACAGGGTCATTCGCATCGTGCGGCACGGGAAAAGGCTGAATAGAGAAATCACCAATGGAAAAGGGTGAACCCGTGGTAAAACGTGATCCTTTAATATCGCCGCCGAGCCCTTCGAACGTTCCGGCATTGGCGTAAACGGGAATGCCATGATTTTTCTGGAGCACACGGATGCCCGCAATATGGTCGCCGTGCTCATGGCTCACGCAAATGGCATTAATATCCTCCACCCGCTCGCCGATTTCCGCCAAACGCTCGGCGGTACGACGCGCAGAAAGGCCTGCATCAATCAAAATGCGGGTCTTTTCCGTGCCAATAAACGTGCAGTTACCGGAACTACCGCTGGCCAATACACAAAGTTTCAAGATCATAGAATTCAATTTGGGTGTTACAGCCTGCGCTGTTTTGTGTTATTTATACTTCTTCAATTGTTAGATAGGACGGAGCGTTTGTAAACCCAAATGGCAGGACAGTATCTAGGTCAGGCTCAAGTTCAGCGGATGGAGCAATCGCTCACTCCGCAAATGCTACAATCCCTTAAAATCCTCCAAGCCCCCATCCTCGACCTCCAAACCATGATCCGCGAAGAACTGGATCAAAACCCTACGCTGGAACGCGAAACCCCAGAAGTCGAACAAACCACCGACTTCGCCGAAGCCGCCCGCGAAGAACTGCGTGAAGAGCGCGAACTGGGTGAACTCACCGAGCTAGCCGAATGGGATGCTGATTTCCGCAACAATCGCGAAGTCCGTTCATCGAGTGACGATGAACGCTATCAATTCATGATGGATTCCATTGAAGATACCAAATCGTTACAGGAACATCTACTCACCCAGTTGGCCCTCGCTGGACTCGATCCCCGCGAACGCGGCATTGCTGAAGTGCTGATTGGTAGCATTGACGACGACGGCTATCTCCAACTCGACATCGATGGACTGATGGGCACAACGCCCGAATTTCCAGAAGAGCTCTTTGAGCGCATTATCCGTGTCATTCAAGGCTTCGACCCGGTCGGCGTTGGCGCGCGTAACCTCAAAGAATGTCTATTGCTTCAGCTCAACCACCAAGGCAGACAAAACTCCCTCGAAGCCATTCTTGTCCGCGACCACCTCGATAAACTAGGGGCTCACCAGTACGAACAAATCGCCAGGGCCATGCATCTGCCGAGCGAAAAAATAAAAGAACTCTCCGCCGCAATCGCGGAACTCGACCCGAAACCCGGCCGCAATTTTTCCGTCGAAAAGACCGAATACGTCATCCCCGAAATTTCAGTCGCGAAAAAAGACGGAGTCTGGACGGTCACTCAAAACCGCAGCCCCTACCCGCGTCTCTTCATCAGTCAGAAATATTTAGAACTACTCAAAGACAAAACCACGGCGGGCGACACGCGCAAATACATCCGCGAAAAAATCGCCAAAAGTAAGTTTTTCATCCGTAGCATCGATCAGCGGCAGGACACCATTTATCGCTTAGCCTGCGAAATTGTCCGCATACAGGAAGATTTCTTTGACGAAGGGGTTTCTAGGCTTAAACCGCTCACGATGAAACAGGTTGCAGAACTGCTAAAAGTCCACGAAACCACCGTCAGCCGCGCCTGCAACGGCAAATATATGGCCACCCCGCAAGGCACCTTTGAATTCAAGCACTTCTTTACGGCGGGCGTGGCTCAAGCCGACGGACGTTTTCTCTCCAACGCCGCCATAAAAAACACCATCGCCGATATCGTCCGCACGGAAAGCAATCGCTACCCACTTTCCGACCAACGGATAGCGGACGAACTCAGCAAACAAGGCATCGACATCGCCCGCCGCACTGTTACAAAATACCGCGAACAGCTTAAAATCCTCCCTGCCCGTCTGCGCCGCCAGACATAGAGCATTTCCGATTTCCGATTGCTGATTGTTGATTTTTTGAGCATCCGATCAACTAAGAGCACTATTGACAGCGCTCTAAAGAGCGCTCTTAATAGCGCTGTTAAAGGAGCTGTTCATGAAATACGTCACTGCTAATGAATTAAAAAGAAATGGTGTTTCCTGCGTGCATGAAGCGGTCGCCGAATACGGTGAAGCCGTCATCTCGGTTCGGGGGAAAAATAAATACGTCATTCTCGATACGGAAACCTATCAGCACCTGCGCGAGTGCGAAATCCTTGCGGCTCTGGCTGAAACACGAGAAGCCATCGCGGCAGGGGAATATCACACCGATACAAAAAGACACCTCGCAGAGCTCAAAGAAATGCTCAAGGAGTCCTGATGCCGTACGAAATTCTTTATACGGCAAAATATGAACAAAGGCTTAAACGCTTCCTAAAAAAGCATCCTGAGATTTTCAATCAATACGAAAAAACCATCGAACTGCTTAGAACGAACCCGTATCACCCGTCATTGCGTCTTCACAAACTTAAAGGACATCTCGACGATGTGCACTCCGTCTCCATCAACATGAAATACCGCATCACCATCGAGTTCATTATTCAGGATAAACTCATCATCCCGGTCATGATCGGCTCTCACGACGAGGCATACCGGTGAACCTGCACATCACCAAAGACGAAATCAACTGCCTGCCGATGAAGCAGTATGAAGGCCCAATTCACCTGATCCGCACGCCGGAAGCGGCGGATAATGCCGCCGTCAAACTGAAACAGGAAACGCTGCTGGGCTTCGACACAGAAACCCGTCCGACCTTCCGTGTCGGGGAATATTACCAGCCCTCTCTTCTACAACTGGCGACCGCAACCGAAGTCTTCCTATTTCAGATTAAACTCACCGGCCTCACCAACGGACTGTGCGACGTTCTTTCCAACCCGGACATCATAAAAACCGGCGTGTCTATCCGCTCCGACGTTTCCGAACTGCGCAAACTATCCGCCTTTGAACCCGCCGGATTTGTAGAACTGGCAACGCATGCCAAGCAGGCTCACATCAAAAACCTCGGACTGCGCGGGCTGGCCGCTCTGTTGCTCGGCTTCCGCGTTTCAAAACGGGAACAGACTTCCAACTGGGCGAAAAACGAACTGACCGAATCCCAGCTCCGTTACGCCGCCACCGACGCCTGGCTCGGTCGAGAAATCTACCTGCACATGGACGGTCTTGGGTTGATCAAAAATTAAACTGCGGAAATTTTCACTGGTGAACCATTGTGCAGATTGAACGAAACCGGGCAGCGGGCATCCATTTCATGAACAAAGGTTTCTTTTTCTTCCGCCGTCAGGTCGGCGTCGATATCGACCAGTATCCGAAATTCCTTGAAGCCGACTGGATCGTCTGTCGTTTTGCCTAGCAGTCCGTCCGTGTTAATGTCGCCTTCGACGGTGATTTTCATGCCGCGCAGTGTAATCCGCTTCTGCATGGCGACAATCCGTCCGATCGTGCCGATACATCCGGCCAGTGAAACCAGCAGATAGTCGAGCGGCGTCGGTCCGGCGTCCGTTCCGCCCGCGTTCGCCGGCTGATCGACAATCACCTTGTGACCGTGAACCATACTCTCCAGCTTAAATTTTGCATCCAACACCGATTCAACTTTTACCGTTTTTAAAGCCATATTGTTCCTCTCAACAGAGATCAGTTAATTGTCAAAAATTCAAAGGGTCTAAAAATCTCTCTTTAAGTGTGCCCCCCCCCCCCCGAAAAAGAGGAACGGCTGCTTCAATTTGTGTCCCCTTGCCTAGTGCACTTCGAATACGCAGTTCTCCGCCAAGTGCTTCAATCCGTTCGTGCATGCCAAGCAATCCAAACGAGGTCGGCTTATTTTTTGCATCATCTTCCATGCCGCTACCATTATCAGCCACTGAAATACTGAACATCTGCTCATCCGCAACCAAATTGATTTCGACTTTAGAGGCGTTGGCGTAGCGCGACACATTCGTCAGAGCCTCTTGCACCATGCGAAAAACAGCGGTCTTGATATCATCAGGAATCACAACCTCATTTATATCGGCACAAAGAATACATTCCACTTGATTGCGCTGTTTCCAACTTTCCACCAGACCAGTAATCGCCCCGGTCAGACCCAAATCATC
>CAZTEK010000112.1:0-5356 GCA_964612095.1 uncultured Verrucomicrobiota bacterium | reverse complement strand
CGAGTAATTCGTAATCGGAGGCATCAATGAAGTCATTTATTGCATTTATTATTACCTTGGCGACCTGTTTTTCTTCGGTTTTCGCTGAAACAACGGTCGAGATGATTCAGCAACGGGCGGAGGCTGGTGATGCTCAGGCGCAAACGTTGATGGGGATGATGACCTATTACGGCTATCAGGTTTCACGAGACACCACCGCGGCCAAAGATTGGTACCAGCGGGCTGCTGATCAAGGTGATTCTTTTGCCGACATTCGATTGCAATCTGATAGCAGAATCAATAGTGATATTCGAACCATGTCGCCGACTGAATTTGAAAAGAAAGTTACACAAGCGTCATCAGCACCGTACGAAGGCGAGGTCACTTTTGATGAACTGGCAATTAATCGTAATAAGTATGTTGGCAAGGTGATTGAATTAAGTTTTACAATGCTTCCGGCTGTTGGAATGCCAGCCGAAGGTATCCAATATATTTATGTCCGTGATTCAAAGGTCTACGGTTCGCAAGGCGGCTCATCAGACAAACTCTATATGTATGGAGAACGTGCGTTAAAGTGGAGACAGGAGGTTGGGAAAAAGAGTTATGGCACCTCCAGCACCGTTTACGCTTTGGTTGAAAAAGACGGACTTATTGCTCTCGGCATCCGTCAGCGACAGATAGAAAGCGGTCGCGAATATAAGTGGTAATTCAACCCGGATGCTCATAGTCCGAAGCTGGTTTTGAGACCCTTGGATGACGCAAAGTTTACGGTTAGTTCTCCCAGAAGCAGTTCAACGCGGTCGGGCTGAACGGTGAGATCAATTTTTTCTTCCGGATGGCGTTTCTTCCAAATGTTGGAAAGCAGGACGGCTTTTTCGATACCGTCGCCGGTTTTATAATTCCAGACTTCATCGGGCTGAGCCAGACGTGTGCCGTCATAGATGGATGCGGAGTCCATCGTTTCCAATCGCTGGAACAGTTCATCATCGTCAAGTGTCTTGGTGGCTTCGATGCAGACCGGATTGCGTTCAAGGGCGGCTTTGAGGAATGGCGCCCAGTCGGTGCGGCTCATGTCGCGCAAGGCATAGAAGGCAAGGTCGGCGGAACGGTTTTTTCCCCGCATGGTTTCGACGTAGGCGATGATTTCTTCGCGTGTCATTCCAGGAACGATTTCCAGTTTTTTCCAAGGGCTGGAAACTTTACTTTCGAAGTTCGGAAACTCTGGCTTTAGATGGACGAATTTTGCTAGCTCGGCGAGCATTTCGTTTTTGCCAGCACTGTTGCATTCTAGTTTTTCCCCGAGTTCCGCCATGCTGTCGGCGTCATAGTGCTGGATCGGGTTGTTTTTGAAAAATTCCTCCAGCTTCGGCAGGCAGATGCGTCCGGGAATCGGCTCGCAGTAGAATTCGTCGCTGTCAATTTCTTCCAGTAGTTGGGCGCGGGTTCCGTCACCAATTTTATAGGGCGCATTGTGTTCGTAGGCATAGGCGCGTTCGGCGAGGATCCACCGTTTTTTACCGTGAAACTCGTGACATATCTGGAAGCATTTCTGAAACTTTGAGTTTTGACGCAGAAAGTTGGCGAGAATTTCAAAGGTTATTTCGGTGGAAAGGTATTCGCCGATTTTGGTTTGGAAGCGTGCGTAGTCGGCGGGATTCATGGTGGCATCGGGATAGACGCAATGAACGTAGCCCGTATTATTGAATACCATGGTGATTTGTTCGTGACGGAGGGCTCGTTGTGCTTTATCGGTTAGTTCCGTGCCGTTAAACCACATGTTTTTGGTGACGATGCGCCGGTTGTTGGTGAGTACACCTTCGCCGGTAGCTACAAAGTTTTGTGAATGGAGCGGCGTGGCCATCAGGAATATATCTTCCAGCGGAATTTCGCAGACGATGAATAGTGCGGCGGCGTAAAGAGCAGAGAGCGAAACGCATTCGCCCGCGCCGTTGCGGTAGCCCTCGCGCCGGCTAAAAGCATCCATTGCTTCGACCGTCTCGGTTTTCCAGTAGGGAATGACGGTATCATTGTATTTTTCGAGCCCGAAGTGGCGGCGGATATCGAGGTCGAAGTAGTGCTTGTCGCCCTCATAACCAAAAAGGGCGTTACTGCCGCCGATGGTTTTGGCGTCCATGAAGGGGGCGAAACGGTTTAGTTCAGTCTGCTGATCGGTTAAGCCCCACGTGTCGAGGTCGAGGTTGAACTCATAATGATCGATGATGTATTGCTTGAGCCGATCAATTTTTCGGCGCGGATTCATTTTGTCGATTTTGGCGAACCACGGATCATTGCGCCACATCCAGATGCGCGGGCTCATGATATTGGCCAGCAGTAGGGCATAGAGCAGTTCAGGGAAAACAAAAATCTCCATATCCGATAACGTGACCGCGGAGGAGTATTTTTCCAGTTCTTCGGAAGGTACGGCAGGTATATTCATAGGCTCCTGATACGGTTTTTCCTTTTCCAAACGTTCGAAAGCGTATACTAATGCCCGCTCAATTCAAAAGGTTTTACCTCATGTCCGAAGAAACAGCTATTCCGCAGAACGAGTCCCGGCCCGATGACGATATCCTTATCGATCTCAATTTTGTCCCGCAGTGGGCCAAAAAAGCACCGGCCACCAATCATTATGCTTCCGATGACCGCTCTGAGCGCCGTCCGTCACGTGATCGCCGCGATGGCCCGCCGCGTGAACGCAATGACCGTCGGGACGGTCCGTCGCGCCCATCCCGTCCGTCACGTGAGCGTCCAGCGAGTGACCGACCAAGGCCGTCTGGCGGGGGGGCTGGGGCTCCTTCGTCGCGTGAGCCGCGTATAGAACGTCCTGTGCAGGAACCTCGCCGCGAGTCCGTGTCGCGCCCCGAACGTATTGAATTACCGATCGAAATCAAGTTTTTGCCCGAGCAGCAGTGGCTAGCCTCTATGGTTAGACAGATTCACCACAGCAAGCGGGCTTATCCGCTGATGGATTTGGCTAATCTTTTTCTGGCTGATCCAAAGGGACATCTGGTCAAAATAGAAATCCGGCCCGGTGCGGCTGGATTCAAGCTTTATCAAGGCAAGCGTTCTAAAATGGTTGCCACCAGCCGTGATGCACTAGTTCGGCAACTTCTCGATGACCACTCGGAAGATTTTTTCGTCAAGCTGGACATTGAAGTCGACCCGCCTACCGGTGTTTTTCCAATGATTGGAAAAATCGGCGACGTGCTGATTGGCCCGCCCAATCACCACAGCTATGCAGCACGCCTGCATGAAATTCACAATGCACATTTCTCTGGCATGTCTTTTGAGCGGTTCAAAGAGAAAGTTCAGACCGTCCGCGATGAAGAGCTGATTGCCAAGTGGAAGTTGGAATGTTCCAAAAAAACCGTTTACCGGTTAAAAGATGCGCCCGAAGGTGAAGTAAAAGATTTTACCCTCGCGCAAACCGAAGAATTTATCCGCACTCAAATTGCCGAAGTGGAAATTGAAGAAGTCACCCGCGCCGTATTGCCTTCCGCGCTGGCACGTAAAATTAAGGATTACAATTTGATCCGCATGGTGCGTGAAGCGTGGGAACGAGAAAGTCGCTTCCCGATGTCCGTTTCCTTTGCCTTGCGTGCCGCCTTCCGTCATTTGCATCTGCAAACCTTTAAAGCGGGGCGGAACATCAATTTCGTCACTTCCGTGAAGCCTGACCCGATCAATCCGGAAAAGACGGTTAAGCATATTCGTGCGGTTCTTGAATATCTTGCAGAACATCCCGGCTCAACTCGGGATAAAATGGTCGAAGAATTGCGGCCCGGTGCAGAAAAAGAGTCCGAAACCGTCCGTGAAATTCTCAATCCGCTGCGCTGGCTGATTGAAAAAGGACATATTATTGAATTTTTCAACGGAACGCTTGCTGTGCCGTCGCACCGTCAGCGTCGCTGAAGGTTTTAATGCGCGGCGGCGATCATTTCAAAAAGACCGCGTCGCATCAGCATCACCGCGATAGCGGCCAGCAGCATGCTGGCTACTTTCGAAACCGCCTTTGAACCGGTACGCCCCAGACGGTTGGTGATCGGCCCAGCAAATCCGAAGACTAGTCCGGCGATCACGATATTCAGAATGACAGCCACCGACGTGATGGTTTTGCCGTGTGTATTCGCCAGCAGAATGCAGGTCGTGAGTACAGCGGGGCCGGTAATCAGCGGGATGCCGATCGGTACCGCGCCCAGACTGGATATATCGACCTCTTGCACTTTTTTTTCGCCGAGCAGGGTATTCAGTGAAATTGCCAGCAGGAGCAGTCCGCCCGCCAGCATAAAGTCCGGAACCGTGATGCCCATAAAACGCAACAGTATCGGCCCGGCGAGAACGAAAACAACCGCGACTGAGGCGGCCGTCAGAACGGATTGGATGATTACTGTGCGCAAACGCTTGGGGTCTAGGCCGTCCGTCAACGAAAGAAACATAGGCAGGACACCGACGGCGTCTACCGCGACAAACAGTGGAACGAAGCAGAGCCAGAATGTGTTCATGGAATAGACTATTGCATGTTCTGGAGTGCGGACGCAAGCCGCAGGCGCGAGGCCGCTCCGAATCAAAGCGGCGTCGCGTTTCACTTGCCGCTGCACTCCAGAATGCTTTCAATCTGTTTTGCGCGTTCCGGCGTGCCGCGTTCGGCGGGAACGAGCAGGATGTCGGCGAGGTCGCGGGTCGGTTCAACGTGCTTGCGGTACATCGGTTCGACTTGCTCCGCCCAGCGGCGGTGGATTTCCTGTTCGGTGCGACCCCGTTCAACCGTATCACGGGCGACGCGGCGTTCCAGACAAACCTCCAGCGGCAGATTAATGAAGACCTTCAGATCAAAAACTTTCCGCAGGCTTTCCGGCAAAAAGAGAAACAGCCCTTCGACGATGATGACCGGCGCGGGTTTCAGCGTTACGGTGTCCGGCGCACGTTTATGGGTGGAGAAAATGTAGCGCGGGCCTTCGACGGTTTCGCCGCGTTTGAGCGCCGCTAGATCGCGGGCCAGATGTTCGAGATCGATTACCGCCGGATCGTCAAAGTTCCAATGTTTGGAATCTACGTCGTCGGGCAGGCTGATGTAATAATTGTCCTGAGACATCAGGCTGGCGTTCCCGGCCAGCTCCGCCAGCTCCTGCGCGACCGTCGTCTTTCCCGATCCCGATGCGCCGACTATTCCGATGATGCGCGATGATTTCATAAGCTGGATTTTTACCACAGAATACACCGAAAACACGGAAATAGTGGGCATCGGATTTTTCTGTGTGTTCTGTATTCCGTGGTTACTGTTTCTTTCTGGTTTGTCGTTCCATACCTTTAGCACTAGGAGAACGGGCGGCGAGGTCGGCTTCGATGGCGTGACGGACGGTTTTCGTGTTGAGTCCGC
>CAZTEK010000111.1:0-5372 GCA_964612095.1 uncultured Verrucomicrobiota bacterium | reverse complement strand
TGATTTATGAATTGAGTTCAAAAGGGCGGGGCGGAGTACGGATTCCGGAAGACCGCATTTCGGAACAGGATGTGATTCCGGCCAACCTGCTGCGCGCGGCACCGGCCGAGCTGCCGGAGGTTTCCGAAAGCGAAGTGGTGCGTCATTACACCAAGCTGTCGCGCCTGAACTATTCGGTCGATACCCATTTCTATCCGCTCGGTTCCTGCACGATGAAGCATAATCCGCGGGCCTGCGAAGCCGCCGCGTCGCTGCCGGATCTATGCGAAACGCATCCGCTCTGGCCGCAGCTTCGTCACGGCGGACTGCTGACACAGGGCTCGCTCCAGATTCTTTACTCGCTGGAACGGATGCTTTCTGAAATTACCGGTCTGGCTGAGTTTACACTCCAGCCGATGGCCGGTTCGCATGGCGAGCTGACGGCTGTGATGATGATGGCGGCTTATCACCGCGACCGTGGCAATAAGAAGACGCACATCATTATTCCCGACTCGGCGCACGGCACCAATCCGGCCAGCGCGGCGCTCGGCGGTTATGACGTGGTGACAATTCCGTCCGACGCCAGCGGCGATATGGATATTGAGCTGTTCAAAAAAGCGCTCAATGACGAAACCGCCGGTGTCATGCTGACACTTCCGAGCACGCTCGGCGTGTTTAATCCGCGGGTGAAGGAAATCATTAAAGCGGTGCACGAAGTAGACGGCCTGATGTATTACGACGGCGCAAACTTTAACGCCATCATGGGTCGCATCAAGCCCGGCGAGCTCGGTTTTGATATCTGTCATTTAAATCTGCATAAGTCGTTTTCAACGCCGCACGGCGGTGGCGGCCCCGGCACCGGTCCGGTCGGCGTCTGCGAAAAACTGCGGCCGTATCTGCCGATCTCGCGTGTAGCCAAAACCAAAGACGGAACCTACACGCTTGACTACGATTTCCCGAAGAGTATCGGCTACATCGCGCCGTTCTACGGCAACTTTGCGATTCTCGTCCGCGCCTACGCCTACCTGCTGATGCTCGGCCGCGACGGCTTGCGCGCCACCAGCGACCGCGCGGTGCTCAACGCCAACTATGTGCAGGAAAAACTGCGTCCGTACTTTGCGGCGGTCACTAAAGGACGCTGCATGCATGAATGCGTGTTCAGCGGGAAAACGCTGGGTGAGGGCGTTCATACGCTCGACCTCGCCAAAGCGTTGCTCGACCGCGGTTATCACGCGCCGACGATTTACTTCCCGCTCAATGTGCCGGAAGCGATCATGATCGAGCCGACCGAAACCGAGACACGCGAAACGCTCGACGCATTCTGCAAGGACATGATTGAGATTTTTGAACTGTCGAAGACCAATCCGGACGCCGTACATGCCGCGCCGGTCACCACGCCGGTCGGCCGTCTTGACGAAGTCGCTGCCGCGAAGAATATGGAACTGGTTTATCAAGCTCCGTGAGTTTGGGCGGGTTAACCAAAAGTTGAGACAATCATTGCGGTACGAAACGAAATGCGTTTCGGCGGGTTCGACTTTGTCCGTGTTGTACGGACGAGGTGTAAACCAAATAAGTCGTCAAACAGAGTCGGCACTTCATGCGCTTAGTGTTAGGCAGGCAAACCCTCTCTAAAATTGACCGAGGGATTCTTTCGGAAGCATCTATTCGACCGCACTGTGGGCAATGGACTGTCGGGTATATTTTCATTTTCCTCCTTCGTAGAGACTTCAGAAAAATATATTTTAACTATTCGTTGCGCTTATTTTAAAAAAACGTATATATGACAGGGGTAATAATTACTTATAAATCGGTACGCTTATTAAGCTGTTATGTTACCTAATGCAAGATAAAATCCGGCGAAATTGCTGGTTAATTAATAGGTGTTTTGGAGATTTCTTCATGAATCAGGCCGTGGTAAAAGAATTTCAGAGTAAATATGGGATGACAAACCGCCAGCTGGCTTTGCTGTGCGGCTGTTCGCTGGCCACCATTCAAAAATGGCGCAGCGGCAGTGTTCCAGTTCCGGGTATTACACAGCGGTTGCTTGCGCTGATGGATGCGCTTTTTGGAGGAAATGGAACGGGCCCGTGTGACTTTGCAGAACGGTTTGCAGAGGTCGGTGAGGCCGGCGGTGATGAAGATGCGATCATAAAAGATTTCTCCGGGCTGGCACTTCAAGTTGTCCGCGATCGGGAATTTTCCAGAGCGGCCGATGCGCTGGAACAAAAATTTCAGACGTATTTTGAGTCCCTGCCGGATATGCTGGTTCTGGTAAAGCCCGATGGAATGATTGCCGGCGTAAACCGGAAGTTTGAGGAACAGCTGGGCCGCCGTCGCGAAGAAGTGACAGGTTTGTCCTTTGACGGTTTCTGTTCAGTGGATTCTCTTAAAACAGTCCGGCTGGCCATTGAGCGTGCGATGGGTGGTACACGCGCTGTATTTAACCTGACATTGAAACACAGTGACGGGTCTGCCGTCGAAGTTGAAGCATCTTTTTCCGCCGTGCGTCAGGCTGATGAAGTTTTGCTAATCGGCGTATTACGCAGTTTAAGAGCAGTAACAGAAGGCCGGGATAGGGCGGAACGACGGTTGCGGTATGACCGGCTCTTATCTGATTTAATTGGAGCCCTATCTGCTACATCTTCTGTCGGCCCGGATATGGGTATAAAGAAAATCCTTGGTAAAGTTGGAGATGCTGCCGGAACCGGACGGGCATTTTTCTTTCAGTTGGGTGATGACGGTCTGTCGATCGATCAGACTATCGACTGGTGTGCGGCCGGGGTGTCTTCCGGCGGCATTGAATTGATGCGCCGGACACGGTTGTCTATTCCCTGGCTGATGGGAAAACTGCGGGAACAGCATGTGGTTGCTGTAGAAAACGTTTCGGAGATGGCACCGGATGCTTCCGTTGAACAGCAGCTTCTGGCTGATCTGGGCGTTCGGTCGGCTCTGTTTGTCTTGGTCGCCGATCGCGGAAATCCGGCGGGTATCGTCGGTCTTGCCGATATGCAAGGCGGCCGACAGTGGCATCAGGATGACTTTGAAATGCTGCATGCGGTGTCTGATAGTATCTGGGCGGTGATGGCTGGCAGTCACCTTGCCTGTGAGCCGGAATTTTCGCACCGGGAATTTGAAGCGGCTCTGCAAGAGGCGGGGCTTGGGTTCTGGCAGTGGGATATTCCATCCGGGCATACAGCGTACAATGGAACATGGTGCGCTATGCTGGGGTATTCGCCGGAGGAAATAGAGTCCCGTATAGAATTCTGGAAAAAGCGGATTCATCCGGACGACTTTCAACAGGCGATCGAGCAGCTGGACCGGTATCTGCGCGACAGTTCATCGGACTACCGGTCTGAATTTCGTATTCGCCACAAGGATGGGCATTGGATATGGGTGCAGAGCAGGGGTCGGATTACGGCGCATGATACGCAGGGAAGCCCGGTGCGCATGACCGGAACACACCTTGACATTACCCGCCAGAAAGAGTCGGAGTTGCGCATACAGGCCGCCAAAGAACGGACGGAACAATCAAATCTGGTCAAGAGCGAGTTTCTATCTGACTTAAGTCATAATCTGCGCACGCCGATGAGCAGCATTATCGGTACGGGGCAGGTGCTTAAACAGGAGCTGCAAAGTGCGGCTTTCAGAGACATGGCCGATATCATTTTGAATAGTAGCACTGACATGATGAAACTCATTGATGCCATTCTTGATATTCCCGGACTGCGCGGCTCCGCACCCGAACAGGAATCCGACGGAGTGATTACTCGTGAGTCCGGAATTTCTTCCGGACCATCTGCATTGATTGCTGAAGACAATCCTGCCAATCGAGAGGTGTTCAACCTGATGCTCCAACGGTTAGGGTGCCGGACGGAGACAGCCAGTAATGGGCTGGAGGCCGTTGAGGCCGCGGACAGGAAGTCTTTTGATTTTATTTTCATGGATATTGAAATGCCGGTTATGAACGGATTGGACGCCGTGCGCGAAATCCGCCGGAAAGAGATGGCGGAAGGCCGCCGCGCGGCGATTATCTGTGCGGCAACCGCCTATGCGCGACCCGGTGACAGAGAGAAGTATCTTGCGGCGGGAATGAATGAATATCTTTCCAAACCGATCAGCATGGACGCACTCGCTGGTGTTCTTGAAAAATATGCGCAATAGACAATGGAAGTTCTGGTTCGGGGCGGTGACCCAAGGTGCACGAATGACTTTATCAACGCAAATAAAGAAGCGGGGGGATCGCTCATCGGAATACGGAAGCCCGCGTGCGCCCGTGACTGGTGTTCGTTCCGGGGCTTGGTTGGTTTGGCTTCTTTTGCTGTCGGGGATGCTGTCCACCGTACTGGCCATTCGACACACGAAAGCGGCGGTGGATCTATCTGCAGAGAAAGAGTTTGAGTCTGTCTGTAATGAAATTCGCGGGAAAGTTTCGGACAGGCTCAGCGCCCACGAACAAATTTTGCGCAGCGGGGCGGCATTTTTTGAAAACTCGGGCAATGTTAGCCGTCAGGAATGGAAAGGTTTCACGGAACGTCAGCGAGTTGAACAGCATCTTCCCGGCATACAAGGGATTGGTTTTGCCCTGCTGATTCCACAGGAGAAGCTGGCTCAGCATATTCAGGAAATTCGCGCCGAAGGCTTTCCTTTATACCAGGTGCGACCTGAGTGTGACCGGGAGATTTACTCCTCGATTATCTATCTTGAACCTTTCACAAACCGGAATCTTCGCGCCTTCGGCTACGACATGCTGAGTGAGCCGGTGCGCCGGGCAGCGATGGAGCGGTCGCGGGACCAGGATGTTGCTGCTCTTTCAGGAAAAGTTACTTTGGTTCAGGAAACCGATAAAGATGTGCAGGCCGGCACGTTGATGTATGTGCCGGTTTACCGTCCAGGAATGCCTCGTGAGACGGTTGCTCATCGTCGTACCGCTATGATGGGATGGGTTTACAGTCCTTACCGGATGACAGATCTCATGCACGGCATTCTGGGAAGATGGGATTTAACGCATGCACGGCGTATCCGTTTGGAGGTTTTCGACGGAATACAGATCAGTTCAGAAACGTTACTTTATGATTCTCAGGCAACTGGCGAAGCGTCCCGCAGTTCATTTGACGGATCCACCTTTCAGATGCCAATCAGATACGCCGATCGGAGCTGGACTTTAGTTTTTTCCAAATCAGCAGCCTCACTGACTTCCGCCGAATACGGTGGAGTGTGGGGCGCAGCCTTCGCGGGAACAGTCGTCAGCCTGCTGCTTGCCGGGCTTCTACTCACGTTGCAGAATACCCGTCTTGAAGCTAAACGAATTGCCGCTAAATTGACTGAAGATTTGCAAGTCACCGCCGATCGTCTGGCACTGGCCACTTCGGCGGGTGGGGTGGGGGTTTGGGATT
>CAZTEK010000110.1:3606-5482 GCA_964612095.1 uncultured Verrucomicrobiota bacterium | reverse complement strand
GAATCACTTTGCGGACGGCACCGCACGAGTGGTGAATCACTTTCATTCCGTACGAGTGCGCCTGATCAATCAGTTTTTTGGTTCCCGGAAATACGAATTCACGCAACAAATCCGGGCTAACCATCAGCCCTGTCTGACTGCCGAAATCATTCCCGATCAACACCGCTTCAACACGGCCTTCGGCGGCCTGATAAAAAATCTCATTGGCTTCGAGATAAAACCCGGTGATACGGTCTATCACCGCCTGAAACATCTCCGGCTCGGTCAGCATCACCATCATGGCGTTTTCCATACCAAAGGCCGCACAGGCATCCTGGAAATGGGCCGACCAGAGCACGCCCAACTTCACAAAACCTTCCGGGACTTCATCAATCGCTTTGCGGCACGCTTCAACACTCATGTGCTTTTTCGGATCGGGCCAGGAAAAATCCTTCACACAGGCCGGATCGGTTTTATCCGCAAACCAGCCGGCGTGCGTCAAGGTTCGCTCGTCATAATCCGAAGCCATCGTAAAATCAAACGCACAGGCGATGTGATTAGCCGGCGGGTACTTGTAAGGCACCTCGACCGGCCAGATGTCATCACCAATCTTCCGCTTGAGCTGCTCCATACCCTTCACGCCGAAATAGCTGAACAGCGCCGGCAGCGCGTGGTGATCGGGAATGCCCAGCCAGCTCGCCGGACGGTCCACCGGGCGGCGCTCAACCGTTGCATAAAAACGTTCAATCGAATTCACGGTATGCTCCATTCGTCCATTACGTTCAAACCAATCCAAGCCGGTCGATGTTGCTGCGGAGGCGCTGCAAAGCATCCACATACTTTGATGGAATGAGGCCGTGTTTATCCGGTCCGACATCAAGCAGGAGATTGGCCCCGCGACTCACACTCACCAGATACATGCCCAGCAGTTCCGCATCGCTACGCGGCACATCGGCTTCGGTAAAAAACCATTCGCGACCGATCGGGTCGCAGACTTCACCGGGCATGTAATATTTCTTGCCCTCGATCTCGCGCCATTTGACATGCCCAGTATGGCTGTTGGGTAGAAAGCGCTCGATGGCAACAAGGTCGGCTGGCCAGGCTTTTTCCACCGGATACAGCGATCCGTCGCTGATGCCGTTGTTCATCATGATGACCGCCTGCGGTTGGAGTCCGGCGATTTTACTGTAGAGCTCCTGGCGATAAAACCGCGACAGAACTTGTGGAATATCAATCCAGACTTCGCCCACTGGCCCGTATTGCGTGAGCAGCTCTTCAATTTGCACACTTTGAAAATCCATGTAAGCGCGCGTGGTGAAGGAGAGCTGAATACCCCCGGACAGCAAGGGATTTCCGGTATTCAAAGGTTTCTCAAACGGTTCTGCATCCGAGGGGGTTTGCGAACCGAATTTATGATGATTATCCCAAGAGCAGTAATAAAAGCCCGGAAGTACGCCCCTTTTCTCACAGGCCGTAACAAAGGCCTCGACGACGTCGGTTTTATTGCCGCTGGTACCAACATGGTAATCCGTGTGCTTTGACGGCCAGAGGCAGTGGCCGGCCACATGCTTGGTGGTGAGTACCGCGTATTTCATGCCGGCATCGCGGGCGATACAGACCCATTGATCCACATCCAGCTTGTCGGGCGCATAAAGCGTGGAGGGGTGGCTCCCGTCGGGAAGTTCCGCTCCGGTGTAGGTGCTCATGCCGAAGTGAATGAACATGCCGAACTTAAGCGCTTCCCACTGCTGAAGTTTTTGAATGCTGAGGCGCTGAGCGCCGGATTTATTCGTACTTACTGTTGTCATAACCTGCTCCCCAGTTGGGCCGCCTCTGCCACCCGTAGCGCACGGGCATGAATGCGCAGGCTGGAAACTCCCGAAGCGATCCTGAAGGT
>CAZTEK010000110.1:0-3506 GCA_964612095.1 uncultured Verrucomicrobiota bacterium | reverse complement strand
GTAGCGCACGGGCATGAATGCGCAGGCTGGAAACTCCCGAAGCGATCCTGAAGGTGTCACCCCCGTTGGCACTGCGCAGCGCGGGACTGAAGCGGCCCCACCCGAACTGGCGATGCTCGCCGCCGTCGTTCAGGATGCCATCGATCACAAAAAGGATCAGCTTCGGTCCTCCATCGACAATCACAGCCACATGATGCCGGATGCCGGAACGCAAGAGACCGGGGTCACTAGTCCATCGGCTTTCCGTGCGCCCGTCGTTCAAAACAATCTCAATCGCACCATGCGCCGCAGTCAAAAGAGCCAACCCCTGTCCCCACGGGGTGCGACTGTCGAACAATCTTTGACCAGACTCCCAATCCGGCAACTCCAGTTCCATCTCAATCGTGAAGCCGTTGCGCAAATCAAGCGTTCCATAGTCATGACGCGTCATATCGCGATCCAAAAACTGAGGCAGGCTGACTGCGGGGATTTCGCGCGGCATCGGCAGACTGTCCGGCGGCAAATCGAGCAGAAGAGACTCTGATGCCACGGGCTGATCCGCTTCGCCCCAGAGCCCGGCCAGCAACACCGGATCCAGTTCGTGGACACGGGCCTTATCCTTCTGGGTCTCAGTCAGAAAAAATTTACCGTCCTCTTCGATCAGATCCGGATAACTCATCCGCACATATGTATCATCGTCATACAGCACAATCTCCGGCTGAGACCAGACGATCTCACGCCCGTTCGGGGTATTAACCTCCACGCCTCCACACAGCCAGACCGGGTTGCGATCGTCGTAAGGACTGCGACCTCCGACGACCAGCCCGTTGGTTCCGGACTTACGGCCCCACAACTCACGAATAAAATGCCCGCCGTGATTATGGAACCAGTAGAGATATTTACCGTTGCTGCATTTCCATGCGAAATTGGCAGCGCGCGGGTGTTTAACCAACCGACCATCGGCATAGCGCATATAACGGGGCGGCTCCCATGTATGACCCCCATCACGGCTGTAACATTCCACCGGATAACCGGCTACGGATCGATAGACGCAATAAAAGGAGCCATCGCTGAGCACCGAGTAACTTTGCTCTTCAGCAATCGGACCGCCCCCCGACGGCGCACGCAAGCCGGTATCGCCATCCGGTAAAGTCTCCCAGCATATCTTTTCAGGATCCGGCTCGGTGAACAGATTGTCACTCTTCAGCAGCGCCCCCTCAGACTGCTGAAAGAATCCTTCGCCCATCTGACCGACCTTGTGTAACGACACATAGACGGCGCCATTATGAATGAAGGGTTTGCCGACATTCCAAAAAAAGCGAAGCTTGCCTCCGTAAATGTTCTCGCGGTCGCAGGCAAACTCACGCACCGGAATGACATGACGCTTCTTTGACCAGTTTCTGCCGTGGTCATCACTGTATTTGAACACGAAGTACCCCAGCGAATCGACGCGATCGAAACTCTCCTCGCTATCATGGAATTTAACCTCACGCACATTGTCCGTGTTGTGGTTGTAAAAAATATAAATGCGCCCTGATGAAGCCTTGAACATGACCGCATAGGAATTCTCCGGGCTGTCCAGCGGCTCGACCGGCACTGGCGTGCTCCAGGTCAAACCCTGATCGGTGCTGCGCAAGGTGGTCACGTGCTGGCCTGCTGCCCCCTCGTGTCCGGAACCGGTGGTTACACAGCACAACCAGGCCCCGTCGTCGGTCTTCACGATATACGGCTGGTCACTATACGATTCGGTCGGGATTTCCCGACCCGTGGTAATGTGTCTTAAATCAGTAATCTTCATGATGGTTCTTTGCTGTTGACTGTTAAAATTCGATTTGGGCGATGCGAACGACCCAGTTGACACCATAGGGATAGCCGGTGCAGTTAATGGCCGCCATGCCGCTTCCGGCATCCTGAATGAAGCGCAACTCTTCGCCACTGTCCAGCCAGCTGACCCGCCGAATGGGACGGGTGATTCCGGCGATACTGCGCGGACCGATCCCCCCAATCGGCAATGTCACGTCACTATGCCCGGCAACCCCCAGATCATAGACAAAGCAATACCACTTTCCTCCAGCCTCCAGCAGAAAGTCACGGCCCCGGCAGGTCGCTTCAACCGGACGGCCCCGGTACAGAACGTCCTGCGCCATCGCCGCCCAGAGACCGACTTTCCCCAAACAGGCTTTTTCATAGGCCGGTATAGCCCCCTGCGCACCGGGCCCGATATTGAGCAGATAATTGGCTCCCGCCTTGCGGGTATGCGCCAACTGCTCAATCAGTTCCCGCGGTGACTTGAAGGCCAAATCTTCCGCGCCAAGCCCCCAGTGAGCGTTCAGGGTCTGACACATTTCGCCGGCAACATATTTGGTATGCCCGCGCCGATCGATCGGCCTGCCCGCCTGATTCTCAAAGGTCACGCTGTCAATTTCAGGATGCCCGATTTCGCCGGGGTGCTCGAGGCCGGTATTATTGACAATGATCGCATCGGGCTGGTTTTTACGGATCATGCTGTAGAGACGATCCACTTTCCAGTCGTCCTGAGGACGGCTCCAGTTGCCGTCAAACCACAGCCCGCCGATTTTACCGTAGTGACGGCAGAGGACTTCGACAGAATTGTGCAGATAGTCAAGATAGTCATTAAACGCCTGAGGATCCAGCTGCGGCGTTTGCTGCTTGCGCCAATGCCAGTCGAGTGTGGTGTGATAGAAGAAGGGCACGATCGATTCCGCGCGGCAGCCCTCGGCAAACTCGGCCACCAGATCGCGTCCGGCCGGGGAATGGGGCGCATCAAAGTCACTGAGCCCTCGAGTGTCATACAGCGAAAACCCTTCGTGATGACGGGTGGTCAGCACAATGTAACGCATGCCGGCCTGTCTGGCAGTACGGGCGATTTCCCGGGCATCAAACTCTGCAGCGGTAAAGGTGTCGAACAGACGGACGTATTCGTCATGGGGAATCCCGCGCAGAGCCTGCGCCCATTCGCCCTGCCCAAGTTGCGAATAAAGCCCCCAATGAATGAACAAACCAAAGCCGAGTTCTTCAAACCGGCGGATCCGGGGTTCAGGCATAGGGATTGTATTGTGTAAAGTCGTAGTCATCGCTTCTAATTATCTCCTGTTTGAGTTTTCCGGGAGTGGACGACACAGGTTTTTCCTCGCATTTTCACGTTTTGGCACCTCGCTCTTTTCAGAATGTACGGCTAAACCATCGCTCCACATCGGTATTGAAAGTAACATAGACGCGCATAGATTGGATATACCGTCATCATGCCAACTATACCGCAATCCTGCCACGGCTTCATCCCGGGCAGAGCCGTCTCCGTTCACGGCAGAGATGGCCGTGAATCGGTAGGTGCAGCGGTCTGTTTGAACAGGTAGGTTCTCCCGGCTTTCAGATCCAACGTATGCTTCAGGGCCTTGGCAGAAGTAAGAATTCCCGGCTCGAGCTCCGTCAGGACAGCCGCCTGCTTGAGGTTAACCTCAACGGTACCGTTGGTGAGCGGATGCACCATAAGGATCTCACGGTCGGCG
>CAZTEK010000109.1:3720-5516 GCA_964612095.1 uncultured Verrucomicrobiota bacterium | reverse complement strand
ATGAAGACTGACGTCGAATTAATTTCTATCGGCAGTGAGCTGCTGAGCGGACGCACACTGAACAGTCACGCGCAGACGCTCGGTGCGGCACTCACCGCCATCGGTCTGCGTCTTTCGCGTGACACCACGATTCCCGACGAAACCGAAACTATTCAATCTGCCGTGCGCGAAGCGTTGGAACGAGTGGATATAGTCGTCGTTAGCGGCGGACTTGGTCCAACGTCCGACGACATAACCCGCGAGGCGCTTGCCGGACTTTTCGGTTGTAAAATCGTCATGTCGCCAAAGGCGCTGTCCGCACTGCATCAGCGCTTCAAAGAGCGTGGACGCGTCATTAATTCGGCCGCCGAGCGACAGGCTCTTATTCTCGAAGGGGCAGAAACGCTACTCAACTCCGCCGGTATGGCCCCGGGTGAAATGCTCCGTCTACCGGAAAACAAGACGCTTTTCGTACTGCCCGGCCCGCCGAACGAGTTCGCCGCGGTTTTGCATGATCACATCGCCCCGTGGCTGTGCGGACAGTTTCCAGAAGCCAAACCTCTTGAACTGAGCGTGCTAACCACGCAGGGCATCGGCGAATCCGACATCGTCACCCGGCTTGAGGCTGCGAATTTCCAACCTTTGGACGTTACCATCGGTTTTTATCCCGGCGGTGGGAAAGTCGAAATTCGTCTGGCCGCTGCAAAAGAAAATTTAGCAGTACTTAAATCCGCCGAGGGCAAATTGCGGAATCTGCTGCATGATTATCTGCTCTGATGTTGGATTGAAATTCAAAGGATGGGAAAAATATTTAAGCTTGGCGTTATGGGTCAAACGATTAAGCTACGTGGGCAATTGAGGCAAGGAGAGTACTTGAAAATAAAATGGGAATTTACGCCTAAATACTTCTATACCTTATTGGGCGCGGTGTTGGTGGTAGTGGTTATCCAGTATGCTTTATTAACTGGCGCGGTTCGTCCGGTACATCTGATTTTTGAGTTGATCCGGATATTCTGTTATCTCCTGCTGGCTGTGGCCATTTTCCGCGGGTTCATAGAGCGGTCGCGGCTAGCTTGGCTGGCGGCTCAATTGATGCTGGTGTCGCTGTTTTCGTTTTCATTACTTTTTACCGTTACCACTGCGATTTTGTCGTTTCAATCTCAAGGGCTCTGGTTGCTCTTAGGGTTTGCCTTGCTGGCATCCATTTTGAACGGGATATTGATGGGCGTTCTTTTCTCTCTCCCAGTTTGCGATTATTTTCGCTCACAGAGTAAGGGCTAAGACATTATCTCAACCGTTTTCCTTTATTCCCATTTATGGCGCGGATATTTTCGCGAAAGTGCCTTGCGGAGTTCAGGATAGGCCTCGCTCCAGAACGATTCTAAATCTTCGGTGATCTGCACCGGACGTCTATTGGGCGCGAGCAGTTCGACGACGAGCGGGGTGCGTCCAAACGCAATGCGCGGTGTCTGGGTCATGCCGAAGAAATCCTGAATCATGGCGGAGAGCACCGGCTTATGTCCGGCTTCGTAGCGGATGCGCGCGCGGTGTCCTCCCGGCATCGTAAAGCGATCCGGCATTTGCTTTTCAATCCACTGCTGTTGCTCATAGGTCAGCCAGTCGCGGACGACCGCTTTAACGTTGGCTTCGCGCAAATCTTTACGGCAGACCGCGCCGAGACATAGTTCTTCGAGCATGGTGCGCCGCGCGGCTTCGTCGATCACTGGAATATTTTTGTCGGGACACCATTCAGCGAGCAAGTTGACGCGTAGTATCCAATTTTCAATTTCGGCATTCCAGCCGGGAATATCGAGATG
>CAZTEK010000109.1:0-3620 GCA_964612095.1 uncultured Verrucomicrobiota bacterium | reverse complement strand
TGACGCGTAGTATCCAATTTTCAATTTCGGCATTCCAGCCGGGAATATCGAGATGACCCTTGAGCACTTCGGTGGCGAGCACGGCGGCGGCTTCATCCGGTTTCGGATCGTGCGTAATGGAAGAATCAAGCGCGAGGTCTCGGAATAGTCTGCGCCGTTCGACGACGACGCGCTTGATCGACGTGTTGTACTGTGGCACGCGGATTTCGCTGAAATCCTCGGGGAAAAGTTCTTCGAGCCATTTCTCTTTAACGGCTGTGGCGAGGTTGAGCAGAACGCCGGTCTGCCCGCGCGTCTGGCCGATCTCCGTGATTTCGGCGGCGACTAGTAATTCCGCGTCGCGGATCACGCTTTCACGCGCCAGTTCCGCCGTGCGGCCATGAACCAGTTCGCAGCGCAGCGTGCCTTTATCGCACCGTTTGGCTAGCTGGTCGGAGAAAGCGGTCAGGATGCACTTCTGCAGAAACTCATCTTCGGGCGCGGCATTATTAATTTTTAATCCCTGCTGTTCGGCAATTTGCAGGAACCGTTCGTAGAGCGGCTTGACCTGCCGCGCGGCGGCGGCGTGGATGCCGAGTTCGCGGCAGGCACCGGTGTTGTAGTTGTTCTTGTCGGCGAAACTCCACGCCCTCATGAGCCGTTTAAAGTCAGAGCAGTCGTCGTCGCCGAGCAGATCGTCGCGCTGTCCGCGTACTTCTTTGCCTTTGTTGCGTTCAAGGATTCCTTTACCCTGCGTCAGCGCGGCGATCAGGCAGGCCTGCCGGACGCAGTGATATTGATCAGCGGCGAGCAGCATCCGGGCGTAACGCGGATGCATAGGGAACTGCACCATGCGTTGGCCGGTTTTTGTCAGCTTGCCGTGATGATCGAGTGCGCCGAGGTCGGTGAGCAGGGTAAGGGTGCGGGCCAGCGAAATCGGATCGGGCTTTTCCAACCATCGGAAACCTTCAACATCGTCAATGCCGCCTGCTTTGAGTGTCAGAACGACCTCAGACAGGTCGTGCCGTAGAATTTCCGGCAGTTCCTGCGCTTTGCGCGTGCTTTGCTCCTGAAGTGTCCAAAGCCGATGGCAAACGCCCGGCGCGGTGCGGCCTGCGCGGCCGGTACGCTGGTCGGCGGAAGCGCGGCTGATTCGCTCGACCATCAGCGTATCAATGCCGCGATTCGGGTCGTAGCGCGCGATACGGGCGAGTCCGCTGTCGATCACGACACGGATGCCGTCGATGGTGATCGACGTTTCGGCGACGTTGGTGGCGACCACCACTTTGCGGCCGCGGCCCGGTTCGACAGCGGCGTCCTGATCGCGCGGTGAAAGTTCGCCGTGCAACGGCAGGACGGCAAAATCTTTAGCGCAGGATTTGGCGCGGACCGCTTCGACAGTGCGGGAAATTTCGTAAGCACCGGGCATAAAAATCAGCACGTCGCCTTCCGCGCCGGTGCGAACGGCACTTTCAAACGCATCGGCGGCGGCTTCCCAGACGGGGTGTTGCTGGAAGTCTATTTTTTTGGCGGCGTATGAAATTTCGACCGGAAACATGCGGCCTTCGGATTTCAGCTCGCGGCATGGCGCGAGATAGTCGCGGAGCGGAGCGGCGTTGAGCGTGGCTGACATCACGATAATTTTCAGGTCGGGGCGCGTCTGTTGGAGGTGTAGCGCACGGGCGAGGGTGATGTCGCCGTAGAGGTGGCGTTCGTGAAATTCGTCGAAGCAGACGGCGCTGACGCCGCATAGTTGAGGGTCGCTCAGAATCTGACGCAGTAGAATTCCTTCGGTGACGTAGCGGATGCGGGTTTTGTTCGAAATACAGTTTTCGAAGCGCACTTGATAACCCACTTCGCCGCCGAGTTCGACATGGCGTTCCTGCGCGACGCGACGGGAAAGCATACGCGCCGCGATGCGGCGCGGCTGGAGCACGACGATTTCACCATCGCAAAGTCCGGAATCGAGAAGCATCTGCGGAACCTGCGTCGATTTGCCGGAGCCGGTTGGCGCTTCGAGGATGAGTCGGTTTTCTGTGCGTAGCGCCGCAATCAGCTCGTCGCGCAGTTCATAAATTGGCAGTTCGGCAGGATTCATGTGGCGGAGAAGATAGCGGGGATCGGAATTCGCTTCGAGTTTAAATCTGCCGGAGGGTGGTTTGGAGAATAAGGTTCTGCGTTTATCAGTTGCCGGTCTTCTCCAGATTGCCGAACACGGCTTGGTAAAACTTCCAGTTGTCTTCTCCGAGTGCGTTCAGCAAAGCCATGGGCTGGTGACCAAGGCTGGGCAGTACGGTGAAGGTGTGCGGAATATCCAGCTGTTTCATGTGTTCGGAAAAATCGCGGTTGAAGTCCAGCGTTTCATCTTTTTCGCCGATGACCATCCGGAAAGGCGTTTTGTTGCGTACAGCGTCGGCATTTTCTTCCGCCAGCCGCCATGGACTCACGGCTCTGAAATATTCCATGTCGCCGTAAACTTCCTTTAACAGATAGTCGCGTCCGGGTGGGCCGACGCGCCGTGTTTCAAACTCCGGATGAAGCGGTCCAGCGGCGAGCATGGATGCGGCGCAGAAAAGGTCGTTATATTTGAATCCCAACCGCGCCGCGCCGTAGCCGCCCATGCTGAACCCTTCGATCAGCCGCCCCTCACGCGAGGCAATTGTCCGGAAGGTGAAATCAATGTGCGGAATGAGCTCTTTGATCAGAATGGTTTCCACCGGCGTTTTTCCGTTCTTGGAATCACACCACATGCCGTTGGGCAGACCGTTGATGAAGATAATGAGCATCGGCGGAATTTTCCCGTCGCGCACAGCGCCATCAAAGTATTTCACGAGGTGAGGCATTCCGTCTGTCCCACCGCCGGTGCCGTGCAGCCAGTACAGAACCGGAAACTGCCGCGCGATTTCCTTGTCGTAAACTTCCGGCGTGTAAATCTGGTAGCTGACCTTTGTTCCGATGGCGGTGCTGTCGAAGGTGCGGTACTCGAGGCGCGGAGCTTGAACAGCGGGCAGAATCCATTGCGGCGCGGTGCTGGTTTGAGCGGAGGTGTTAAACAGCAAGCCGGTTGCTGTCACAGCTAATACGGCAATCCGGAGAAGCGCAGTTTTCATAGGCTTAATATTCCCTAGTTTCGTCAACTTATGACGTATACGACACGGCTTTATTTTACGAAAGACGAAAGAGACTCCGGACGGAAGAGAAATAGACTTCCAATCATTGGAACTTTCCGGTTCACTGCCCGTCCCTATGAAGAAAAACAGCCGTCTTGTCGCCGCCGAAATCATCACGAACTGGATCGAAAACGAAAGTTTTCCGGACCGGCAGCTTGCCGACGTGAAGGATGATCGCGCCTTTGTCACCGAACTGGTCTACGGCGTTATCCGCCGTAAACTCGCGCTGGAGTATATTGAACAGAAGTTTATTCCACGTCGTCCGGAAGACTTCATTCTCGCCGCGCTACATGTGGGTGTTTATCAGCTTTGTTTCATGGATAACGTCGAAGAATTCGCCGCCGTGCATGAAACCGTTGAGGCTGTTAAGAGCCGCCGCCATCAAGATGCCATCCGTGCGGCGGGCATGATCAATGCCGTTCTGCGTAACGTGCAGGAAGAGAAAGCGGCCATCCTGCAAAACCTGAAAAA
>CAZTEK010000108.1:0-5583 GCA_964612095.1 uncultured Verrucomicrobiota bacterium | reverse complement strand
GAATTACGAAGTTCTGGTCATATTCGCCTTTGCTGTTTTTATACTGCTTACAAAAATCGAAATCAGTTCGTTGGTTTCATCGATCAGCGATTGAAGCTTTTCTTCGCCGAGCATTTCGGATCGAATGATTATTTTCAGACATATCCGAGTCTCCCGTAGTTCTTTCAGGCAAATTTTCATCTTATGCACGAAATCTTTGCGGGACTCTGCCCCTTGTGCTTCTCCGTAATTCAACGCGGGCGAAGTGCCGCTCCGCGTCAATTGTCCGGACAAATGCAATCCTGCCTGCGTGTTCGGTAAGGAATTTGCAACTTTGATACACCGTGCGGCAAAATCAACCAACCGGTCTTCAAGATCAAATTTATCGTCCTTCGACATTCAATATTCCTTGTTCGATATTCTGCGGTTTATAACGCAAACATTGCATCCCGCATAACCTCTCCGACCGTCGGATGCGGAAAAACAATCTCCTGAATATCTTTTACTCTCAGCTCGGCTTCAATCATTACCGCCGCGCCGTAAATCATTTCGGAACAGCCCGCGCCCACCATGTGGACGCCAAGTAGCACGTCGGTGTCGGCGTCTTTGATGACCTTGACAGAGCCGGGGCCGCGCTTGCCGTTTTCGGCGAGGAAGCGTCCGCTCATCGTCAGCGGCAATGAAGCCGTTTTAACTTTATGTCCGGCAGCTTGAGCCTGTTCCTCGGTGTAACCGCAACCTGCGACTTCGGGCATGGAATAAACAGCCCACGGAATCGCGTTCATACGGAAACGGTCGCGCTTGCCACAAATCGTATTGAGTGCCACCTCGCCCATGCGGGTCGCCGAGTGCGCCAGTTGCGATTTGCCGGTCACGTCGCCGATCGCATAGACGTTCGGCAGATTGGTTCGCTGCTGTTCATCCACCTTAATGCCGCGACGGTCGAAATCGAGCCCGGCTTCTTCAAAGCCCATATTCCCAAGGTTCGGAACGCGGCCAACCGACATCAACACGATGTCCGCCTGAATGGATTTTGCCTCGCCCTTAGCATTCGTGTATTTCACTTCGTGGCCGTCAATCGCTGTAACCTTGCAGCCGAGATTGAACTCCACTTTGCCTTTCAGCGCGTTGCGGAATTCTTTCGCCTGCCCACGATCCATGAACGGGATAATTTCTTCGAGCATTTCAATGACATCGACTTTGACGCCGAGGCTACTAAAGAAACTGGCGAACTCTACACCAATTACGCCGCCGCCGATCACCGTCAGCGTTTTGGGCATCTTGTCGATGCTCAGAATTTCCGTGCTGGTCATCACGTGCGGCTGTTTCGCGCCGGGAATCGGCGGAACAAACGGCGATGAACCGGTGGCGATCACCACGTCGGTGCCTTCATAAACTTTATCGCCGACCTGCACCTTGCGCGGACCGAGAAGCTTCGCTTCGCCGTTCACGACCGTGACCTTGTTCTTCTTCATCATGAAAGCGATACCTGCACGGAGTGTATCAATCACTTCATTTTTCCAGGCCATCGCTTTGGTGATATCAAACTTGACCTCGCCGGTAGTCACGCCGAATTCCGGCGCCTCCTTGGCGTGGACATAATGCTTGGCGGAGTTGAGCAAGGTCTTGGTGGGAATACAGCCCCAGTTCAAACAGACCCCGCCGAGATACTGTTTTTCGATCAACAAAACTTTTTTACCGAGATGTCCGGCGCGCTCGGCCATGACATAACCGCCGGGCCCCGCGCCGATGATGATGAGATCGAATTCAGCTGACGCTAAATTTTCAGGAGTCAGGAGTCGGGGAGCAGGAGTCGATTTTTTAACTTCAATCTTCGGGGCCGCAACAGGAGCGCTGACTACTGCCTCCTGACTCTTGACCCCTGCTGTTGCGGGGCGCAGCCCCGAAACATCCTCGCCTGCCACGCCGATCGCGGCGATGACCTTCAGAACAGGCACGTCCGCGCCGGCATCATAGAAAACTCCGAGAATGGTTCCCGCCGCAGGTGCCGGAACTTCAAACGTGGCTTTGTCGGTTTCAACTTCGCACAGCGCCTGACCTTCGGCGACTTTATCGCCCTCTTTTACTTTCCAGCCAACGATGATGCAGGACTCAACGGATTGTCCCTGTCGCGGCATTAAAACTTCTGTAGCCATTCTGTTTCTCCTTTTAGTCGAAAAATATCGAATATTGAACAAGGAACTCCGAATTACGAAGTATCAGCCGTTCCTCAAGATCAATTTTCCCGTCTTTCGACATTCGATATTCCTTGTTCGTTATTGCCATTCACTTCGTTCATTGCCGTCGCTTCGCTACGGCCTCTGCCTTCGGCGGTCTGCGGTTTATTAGCGCACCAGCAACACATCAAATGCAGCCAGATTCTGGCGCAAGGCCGCGAGGAACTTCGAGGCCGGAGCGCCGTCGGCCGCACAGTGGTCAAACGTCAGTGAAAGTCCGATGTGCGGAATAAATTCCACACCGCCGTCTTTCTTCATAACCGGCTTCGGCTGAACCGAGCAGACGCCCAGAATACCGACTTCCGGCGCGTTGAGTACCGGCGTGAAGCTTTCAATGCCCATCGCGCCAAGATTGGTGACGGTAAAGGTTCCGCCTTTCAGTTCATCCGGTTCGATGGTGCCTTTAATACAGGCTGAACCAAGCCGTTTGGCTTCGGCAGAAATCTGCTTGAGCGTCAGCCGGTTGGCGAAACGAATCACCGGGACCATTAAGCCGCGAGGCGTATCGACCGCAAAGCCGAGATGCACATCACTGAACTGCATGATTTTGCTGACAAGCCAGTGGGCATTGAGTTCAGGGAAATCAACCAACGTGCGGACCGTGGCAAACAGCACGACATCGTTGAGCGTAATACCACCAACGCCGACAGCTTCCGGCGCCGCTTTGCAGCGGGCGCGGAAATCGAGCATGGTGCGCGCATCAGCCGACGTATTCATCGTCAGTTGTGCGGTGTTCTGCAACGACGCCAGCATGCGACCGGCAACAACTTTACGTACGCCCTTGACTGCGATTTCTTTGGTTTCGCCAGGGAAGTCGAGCGCCTTAAGCGCGGTGGAAATATTCTGCGGAGCTACTTCGGAAAGGTCGGCCGCCAATACGCGCCCGCCAATACCGCTTCCAATGCTTGGAGCAACGAGACCGCCAGCGGCAGCCTTAGCCTTCGCGGACGGAGAAAGAACGGCTTTGCCTTCCAGCGCGGCTTTCACATCGCGCTCAATCACGCGGCCATCCGGACCGGAGCCGGCAAGTACGGACGCATCCACGCCTTTTGCGGAGGCTAGACTTCTTGCTCTTGGCGAAATTCCTGTGGACGTGCTAGGCGTCAGGGGTCGGGAGTCAGGAGTCAGAACTTTTTCCTCAACCTTCGGTGTCGCCACCGGAGCACTGACTCCTGATACCTGTTCACTGACTCCTGATGTTTCTGCGCGTAGCGCAGAAACATCCTCGCCCGGCGCGCCGATGGCGGCGATGACTTTCAGAACGGGTACGTCCGCACCGGCATCATAGAAAACTCCGAGAACCGTTCCGGCCGCAAGCGCCGGGACTTCAAAGGTGGCTTTATCGGTTTCAACTTCACACAGCGCCTGACCTTCGGCGACCGTATCGCCTTCTTTCACTTTCCAGCCGGTAATAATACAGGATTCAACCGACTGACCCTGCCGAGGCATCAAAATTTCTGTTGCCATAGAATACGCTCCTTATAGTTCCGCTTTGTAAATACTCACACCTGCTTCGCGCAGGTCCTTCTCAAATTCAATGCTTAATCCAGCATCCGTAATCAGCCCATCCACGCCGTCAAACGGCAAAATCCGCGCAAACCCTGGCTTACCGAACTTGCCGGAATCGCAAATGGCATAAACCTGCTTCGCCTGCTGAGCCATTTTACGCACCAGATCGGCGCTCTCCACCAAATGAGCAGTCAGCCCATGCTTAACGGAAGCACCGTCGACTCCAATAAATGCTTTGGAAACAAAAACCTGATCCAACGATTGAATCGCCAGCGGACCGACTAAGCCTTCTTCGGAGGGACGGAATTCCCCGCCGACCAGCGTGACGCGCAGTTGCGGGTTGGTCCGGGCGTAGGTCAGCAACAGGGTGTTATTGGTGACAATGTGAACGTTGCGGCGACCCAGCAGATACTTGGCAATCAGCGCCGTGGTGGTACCAGCAGAAATAATAACCGTATCGCCGTCCTCGATCTTTTCAGCGGCAACCTTAGCAATGGCCGACTTGCGATCTTTATCCTGCCGCATCCGCTCCAGAATCTGCGGATGAAAAGCCGGCATAGCACCGCCGTGCGTGCGCACAACAAAACCCTCTTCTTCCAACGAAGCAAGATCGGTCCGAATCGTCACCACACTGACGCTAAGTTTCTGCGCGAGCGTTGAAACACTCGAGCTACTATCCTCGATAAGCATATCGAGAATGGCTTTTTTGCGATCAGAAAAAGATGAAGTCATTGAATTAATCTTTCTTTTTGCTATCCAATGTCTTTCTTTTATCAATCTAAGACGCTTCTATTCAATACATTTTTGCTTTTTATTTCATCGGGAAGCAAGGGGCCGGGCGCGCATTCGGCGATCAGCCGCGCCAGCCGAGAACGATGCGGTCGAGGCCGGACAGGTCTTTTTTTATCTCAACCTGTTGAAAACCATGCTGTTCCAACAATTTCGAAACGGCTATTCCTTGATCATAACCGATTTCAAGGAACAGCCCGCCGCCCAGTTTTAGAACTTGGGTTGCCTGTTTAACCAGCGGACGAATCAGGTCGAGGCCGTCCGCGCCGCCGTCGAGCGCCAGCTTTGGTTCAAAATCGCGCACAGACCGATCCAGATTTTTACAAACATCGGAAAAAATGTACGGCGGATTGGAAACCACGATATCGAGCGAAGCCTCTGTAAAAAATAATGTAGACGCGGTGTCCTCACCGCGTTTCTCCTCTTTTAAACGCGGTGAGGACACCGCGTCTACGCTAAGAAGATTTCCCTGCACGGCAGTAAACCGGCCAGCCAAACCAAGCCGCTCAGCGTTTTCCCGCGCCAGCGCCAACGCATCCGGCGAAATATCAATCGCAATCACGGCGGCGTTCGGCAGTTCGTGAAGAAGAGAAAGCGCAATGCAGCCAGTACCCGTACCGACGTCCACGATCTTCAATGCGGAAGCGGCAGGATGCCGCTGAGCCCAGCGACAGGATGCCGCTTCCACCTTTTCTGACCCCTGACTTCTGACTCCTGACTCCTGAACAGCTTGGAGAACTTCTTCGACAAGCTGTTCCGTCTCTGCTCTGGGAATTAAAGCCCGTCGGTCGCAGCGGATTTCCAAACCCCGGAAATCGACGTGGCCGATAATGTACTGGATCGGCTCGCCCTGCTCCGCGCGAATAATCAGCCTCTCCAGTTCCGCCGTCTGCGCCGGCGTGATGGTTTTGAAATAAATTTCGAGCGGCTTGCAGCCCATCACATGCGCGGCAAGTTCCTCGACGACCCGTTTAGCGTTTCCGCTCCCCGTCGCTTTCAAGCGAGCTTCCAGTGTCTGGAAAATTTTCATCATTGGCCGGAAACTCTAGGCACAGCAGCCGCAAGGGGC
>CAZTEK010000107.1:0-5671 GCA_964612095.1 uncultured Verrucomicrobiota bacterium | reverse complement strand
GAACCCCCGACCAGCTGATTACAAATCAGCTGCTCTACCACTGAGCTACGCCGGCGTTTGCGTTTGAAAAGAGGCGGGATTATGCGGAAAAAAGAAACAAAGTCAAATACTCAGCCGCGTTTATAACCGGGGCGGTGGTGCCAGAGGTGGCGGAAGCCGTAACGCGAAAAGGCAACAATAACGAGGAGGAACGTTAGAAGGAGCGTAACAAGAAGGGTGAAAAGACCGCGGTGATAACCCGTGAGGTAGTTATCTTCTACAAAAAAATAGGCGGAGAGCAGTCCGCCGATAACGAACACTAAAAAAGCAAATAGCAATAGGCCTCGATAGGGCCGTAGCTTGAACATTGGAACTCTGTCTCCCATTAAAATCATTTTATATCCGCTACTTTTAAACAGCCCAAGCACTTGAATGCTCGCAGATTGACTGGGTAAATAACGAAAGTCAATATGCCTACCCAATCTTTCTAACTCGTTTTTAGATGAACTGGTTAAAAATTTTCGTCTTTTAATCAACTATTTGGCAACGCTCAACGTTATGCTGGGTATCATGAAAACAAAATCTGTTCTTGTTGCAGCGTTTTTTCTTCTGGCGGGAATGATTCAAGCGGCGGAGCTTCAACTTCGGGCGTGGAGTGTAGAGGGTGTAGCGCGTGAAGCGCTGGTTTGGATTCCTGATCAGATTCCGTCGAATGGATGTCCGCTGGTATTTGCGTTTCATGGCCATGGCGGGAATATGCGCAGTGCGGCACGCGGATTAAATTACCATGCGCTTTGGCCTCAGGCGGTGGTGGTTTATATGCAGGGGCTTCCAACCCCTGGGAAACTGACGGATCCGGAAGGAAAGCTTAACGGGTGGAATTCAGAGCCGGATGATTTGGGGAATCGCGATTTGGTTTTTTTTGATGCCGTTTATGCATCACTTGCCGAACAGATTGATTCAAATCGCGTGTACAGCACCGGGCATTCAAATGGCGGCGGGTTTACGTATTGTCTTTGGGCGGCACGCGGTGATCTTTTTGCGGCGGTTGCGCCTTCGGCTTCCACGGCCAGCCGCTCTTCACGCGGGCTGATGCCTAAACCGGCACTGCATGTGGCCGGAACCGATGATCAACTTGTGAAGTACGAATGGCAGGAACGGATGATGCGGACGGTTCGCAAGCTGAACGGTTGCGCGGAAAACGGCGAGCCGTGGGCCGCGTCGGGGGATTTAATCGGTACGATGTATCCGTCAGCTTCCGGCACGCCGTTTGTTTCGTTGATATATCCCGGCGGGCACAGTCTGCCGAAGGAGGTTCCGGCCGTGATCGTCCGTTTCTTTAAGGAGAACGTTCGAAAATAATCAGAACGATGGCTGTGATCAAAATCAGCGCGCTGGCCAGCCGCCGGAGCATAATATGGCGTCCGGCCGTGTGTTCGAGATTGCCGATGTGTCGCCCGAAGGCCCAGACAAGCAGAACGCTCCAGAGCGCGTGCGAACTGTATACGATATTGATTTCAGGTGCGTGGCCGTAGCGGCCGATAGCCAGTCCCATGCAGAGGCCCGGTATTGCGGCAATCAGCATGCCGGTTTTTAGGTGCCGCCGAGCGGGTTGTGTCAGATCGCGATACCGTCGTCCAAAGCGTGGAATTAATGTGAGCATTAGAATAGACGCCATACTGAACATGAGTGCAAGGAAGCGCGGGGCCCTCCAATCGTTGGCCCATTTTTGCAGGCAGACGTCACAAAGGGCGTAACACAGCATGGCGCCGGCCATTCGTCCGATGGTGCTTAGAACCGGAACGCTCTTCTTTGTTTCGGATGTACGTATAACGAGCAAGGCAAGGGCGGTTAGTCCGCAGGCGATCCAGATGGCGGGTGAAAGGGTCGAGCCGAGAAAAAGGGCGTTGAGCAAGGCGTTGAGAATAGGTTTAATTCCGGCGACTGGCGCGATGAGGCTGACGTCGCCGGTTCGTAGCGCACTCATCCATAGTGCGGCGCCAGTCAGCCAGCAGAGTGTCGCTAGTGCGGGTTGATAAAACAGGTGCCACGGGGCTGCTTCTTTGGTGAGAAAAGCAAAAGGAATAATTGCAGCGGTTGACACCCAGGTCATGGAAGCAAATACACGGATAACGCCGCAGCCTTCCGTCATGGCCTGTTTGTTAAAAATACTGCCGATGCTGTAGGCGAGCGCGGCAATAAGGCCGAAAATGAGATAGATGGGCATACGATTAGTTTCCCGATCGGGTTATGCCCGGATAAATGTTTTGAGTTCCATGTGACGCAGTGTAAGCTTCGGCGCAGACGATCACAAGTGTGCTTGACTTGGGTTAAGTAAAACCCTAGTAATTTAGTAGTGTTTCAAATGAAAGAAAGGGTGCGATGATGAAAAAATGGAAATGTGAAGGGTGTGGATATATTCATGATGGCGATGAGGCTCCAGCTAAGTGTCCAAAATGCGGAGCGGCGAAAGAGCAATTCACCCAGCTCGATGAAGCGGCGGCCAAATTGGTTGAGCGCTCACGGCATACAAATACACTGCATGCGCACGTCGTTGATTTAGCACGGCAGCTTGAAGCGGCCTGTAATGCGGGGATCAAAGATGAATTGGATCCTGGCTGTGTAGATGTGTTCACCAAGTCGCGGGTGATGGCTTGGCAGATGATGAAGCTCTCTATGACTGAAATGCAGGGGCACATGAAAAAAGGCAAGTGGGGCTGAGAACCATTGCCGAAGGCTGATTGCCGATAGGGCGCTTCGGGAAACCGGAGCGCCTTTTTTTATTGGTGTAGCACAAAAAAACCCCGCCAGCGGCGGGGTTTTCCAATGATTGGAATCTTGTCATTCTGAAGCAGGTGCTTTGAAATCTTTTTTTGCTTTTCCGCCAGCTTGCTCCGAGCGTTTTCCTTCAAAAGGAGCTAGTGGCTGTCCGGCTAGAATTCGTTGAACCTGTTCTTCAACACGGGCAGATTTATTTTTTTCAGCATCCGCCATCCGTTCTCTGAGTTTAGGCAGTTCTTTCTCAGCCTGATCGATCCGTTTCTTCGCTTCAGCCTGCATTTTATCGGCCATTTCAGTGAGTTTTTCACGGAGCTGACCGACTAATACTTCTTTTTTAGCGGGATCGGTTTCGTTGCGTGCCGCTTCACCTATTTTCATGAGTTCTTCATGGTTTGCTTTCATTTTTTCGATTTGTTCCGGCGTAAGCTGTGGGCGTTGATACTCACCCATTCCTTCCCGTTTTTGTCCTGAAGCTTCGCGATGGGCTTTCATTTTTTCGATTTGTTCAGGAGTGAGTTGCGGGCGGTCGCCAGCGGCTTTGCGTTTAATTTCAGGTGCTGGAGCCGTCGGAGCTGGTGTGGCCGGGGCGACTGGAGCCACTTGTGCTGCTGGGGCTGGGGGAATCACTTGTGTTTGTTCATCTGCATTTTTGTTAAACAACTTTTTATACCACGGCACGGTTTCTTCCGCGACAGCCAGACAAGCTGCGAATGTACTGATCAATCCATATATCATCCACTTCTTCATTGTTTACTCCTTTGGGTTACATTTCCATGATGTCAACTGGAGCGACTGATATGGCCACTATCAGGTTTTCCAGTTTATTCAGGTCTTCTTCAAACGGAACATTCCACACGTCCACTTCCGCCGTTGCAACAACGGCAACGGTGGGAGCTGAAGAACTCTGCTTTTCATGAAAATTAAAAATGCCGGAAATAATGGTTAATCCCGCGGCCAGTGCGAGCGCCGGTTTCCATAGAACATAAGGATTGAAAGCCCGATGGGATTTTTCCCGCAAGCGGGCATCGATCCGAGCGACAGTCCACGGCGACAGCTCGATATCTGGTTTGTTAATAGAGTCATTTAGTGCATGAAGATCTGCGCGTAATTTGCGGGCATTATCCGAGGTCTGAAGTTCGTGTTCAAGTTGGCGAAGCTGTCTCGGCGATAGTTCGCCAGACTGTTCGAGGAGCAGCCATTTTTCTAGTTTATTTGTTTTCATATTCCCGCCTTCTGCAATTCGCGATATTCGCCAGCCAGCTCTTTCCGGAGTTTGGAAACGGCGTACTGCATTCGAGCCAGTGCCGTGTTGATGGAGCATTTTTGAATTTTAGCAATTTCCTTAAAACTGAGGTCGGCCTGCATCCGCAGCCAGAATACTTCGCGTTGTTCCAGAGGGAGTTCTGCGGCGGCGGCTTCGATGCGTACTCCTAGTTCGTGTCCACCGACTTCATCGTCGGGACGCAACCGCAGACCCGCGAGCTTTTCACCGAGCGTAACGCCATCTTCATTTGATGCCGTATCCAGAGAAACAAGCGGCTTACGCTGGCGTGAGCGGTCGATCATCAAATTGTGGGCTATACGGAATAGCCAACTGATTAGACTGTTATGACGGTAACTTTTCATGTTTTTAATCGCTCGCACCCATACTTCCTGAAAAATCTCATCGGCATCTTCTCGTCCTCCGGAAAATCTAAGAATGAACCCGAAGAGCGGGCGTTTATATTTCTCAACCAGCTTACCGAGAGCCTCGGTTTCGCCTGAGTTATAAGCTGCCAGTAATTCTGCATCTTCTTGATCCATCCGGTTTTTTTCTCCGTCAGCGGTTTCTATGGCATATAACGGAGGGCGGTCCGTCTTATTGTATCTAATTTCTTTTTCCATATTAGATACAACCCTTACCGCGCATGGAATAGAGGTGAATTTTTGAGCCAGCGATATCCGTTAATTGCCGCAGTCATTACAGCGCCATAGTCTGTAACTACTTCCGGGTGTAGCAGTTCCCACGCGCTACGGAATGTCGGCGCGCCGATTACAATCATCCAAAGTGCCACAAAAAACAGATTGGCGAGATAGATGATGACATAAGAAAAAAGGTGCCCATTTTCCTGAACATCTGGTTGATTTTGACTCAGCATATAGACGGTAAAGGTCACGTGAAATCCCCACGTTAGCCCAACCGCCGCTAAGCCCCACGGCTCATAGCGGCTGACGTCAATAAAACAGCCGATTCCGTACCAGATCGCGATGACCAATCCCGTATAGAGTGGAAAAAAATAAGGCGCCAGCGAGATAATAAAATTACTCTTCGAAAGCATCACATGCCCGCCGTTTTTCCCGACCTTCATCCGCCCCACTTTGGCGCCCATCAGCAAACCCCAGCCAGCATGCGTCAGCTCGTGCGCCAGTACATACGTGCGGAAAGGGCGGGGCAGGATAAAAAAGCCGACGACCGAAACGATAAATCCGAGGGGTAACGCCCAGATGGTCCATCCAGACGATTCGGAGGGAAGCGCTTGAAGTAGAGCAAAAACAACTTTAGAAAAAGCCCAGCAAAATGGGAGGAGAAGCAGGCCGATGAGGAACTTAAAAAACTTTTTCACAAGGAAGAAGCTAACAGTCCCGATGAAGGTTGACACTCCAAAAAACATCACGTATAACCCCAGCTTCTTTCGACCTTTTGTGGGGGTATAGCTCAGTTGGTAGAGCGCTTGAATGGCATTCAAGAGGTCAGGAGTTCGACCCTCCTTACCTCCACCACTTCGAACACAATTAAATAACTCACGGACAGCACGTTGCAAAAGGTGCTGTTTTTTTCTGCCTCGTACGGAATCAATCTGATTTGTATTGATCGGAATCCGGATTTTTTTACCACCCGGTGAACCGTGCCGTTGGCACTATTTGCTTCGCA
>CAZTEK010000106.1:0-5785 GCA_964612095.1 uncultured Verrucomicrobiota bacterium | reverse complement strand
ATCCAGAACCGATACCGGTTCCTCTTTTACGGGTGGTTATGCCGGACTGGCACTGACGACGCCCGGCTCCGACTCGCGTTTTGCATTCGATAACTTTGGGCTTCAGGTGTTTTTTACGCCAAAATTGCAGCTAATCATGCTTCATTGATAAAAAATGCACATTTTTTGTAGCAGGGTTTCTGGTGTGGGGAATAAATCGGAATTTATGAGGTATGATTCATCTATTTTGTGGATGGTTCTGTTCGCCGGCTTTGCCGGGGCTCAGTCATTTAATCTCTGGATTCCTCAGAAAAAAATTCCGGTGTTAAAAAGCCGGGCGGAATCTGCAGAATTCAGAACCGAATGGAGCAATTATCTCGCCAAGGCAGACCAGCTGTGTGATCCGTTGTCTGCAAATTATGCGGACCCTGCCGGTGTAACCGAAGGCGGCGAGGACGGGATGGGGCATATTGTTGCGAGAAGAATGATTTACTGGATGGAGATGATGGGAACCTCTTACCGCCTTACCGGTGATGCGAAGTACTGCAATCATGGCATAACATTACTGCTAAGCTGCGCACAGCAATTGACATTGAGCAGTACATGCATGGCTCGCGCATATTACGGCGCTTATGGCGATATGATGAGAGGACTGGCGACCGGGTATGATTTTTTTGCGGCGGATATGACAGAATTACAACGCGCTCAGGTGTTGCAGACATCGGGCACATATCTGGAAGACTTTATTCGAACAGCCAGTGATTCTAGAACCTGGTGGCGCCCGTATCATAATTTTGCCGGCGTTTGCGGCGGAGCCGCCGGTCTGGTTGCCTTGCAGCTTCGTGATACATACCCTGACGCGGGTGTGGCACTTCAACAGGTTGTATTGCAGATTAAAGAATGGCTGGATTACGGGTTTGATGATCAGGGGGCTAATTACGAAGGAGTTCTCTATTCGATCTACGGGTTAGAGAATGTTTTTCTGTTTGCTGATATACTGAAACAGACAGGCGGTGAAGATTTGTTTGAAAATCCGGCATTACAAAAATTGATTAATTATTATATTCAGTCTGCAATTCCCGGCGAAAAGACGTTGGATGCGCGGAATGATTCATTGTATGAGCACAATCCAAGTACACTCCTTCTTAAAATCGCATCGGAATATAACGATGGAACGGCCATGTGGCTGTATGAAAACCGTCCGTCTGTTACCAGTTATAATACATGGAGTCCAGGGATAAGCTTTTTTCTTCAATTTCTTTGGGCAAATGCAAATGAGGTTTCTCCGGTTACGCCACAGATGGCCGGCGTCCCCCTTGCAGAATATTTTCAGGGCAGAGGGTTGTGTACTTGGCGGACTGGGTGGAAATCTGATGATGCGATGCTGTCGGTCGAAGCCGGAAAGTACTATATTGTAACGCACAATCAGGCGGATAAGGGGCATTTTACTTTTTACGGATACGGGTATAAATGGGCGTGCGATACCGGTTACGCAAACAACAATACTCCCGATGGCCGGGCGCAGACTGTTGCTCATAATTGTGTATTAATTGACGGACTGGGACAGGCACGCAGCGGAGCTGGATTGGGGACGACCGGACAGATACTGAGCTATACCAATACCGCTTTTTATGGACATGCAGTAGCGGATTGTTCGGATGCTTACCGGAGATATTACTATTTCGGTGGCGACCGGCTGAACTATCCCGACGGCATTCCTGTGGAGCATATGACGCTGGATCATGCCTATCGCCACACCATTTTTATTCGCAAAACCGACACAACACCTTCCTATGCTGTTGTTCTGGATGATATTAATAAGGACGGTGCGATACATGACTACCGCTGGCAGATGCTGAGCTGGCCGGACCTGAATATCGAACCGGGAGATAAATCAGCGGTTGTGTTTCCAGCGACCAACAATCCGACCGATGTAAAAATGCATGTTTTTTTCGATGCAGAAACAGACCCGGTTGTTACAAGCGATAGCTGCACTTTAGCGGATGGTATTGCGCCTTCAACATTTCCGCGGTTAAGCGCGAGTTGCCGTGCGGTGAACCCATACTTTGCCTCTGTGCTTATTCCGCTCGCTGGAACTGCACCGCCGCAAGTCCGGTTTGAAGAAACTTCTTCCCTGAAGACAATTTTTGTTGAATGGCCCGAAAAAACAGATCGCATTGTGTGGAACAAGGCTGGTGGACTTTCTCAGGCATCGGTTCAGTTCCTTCGTTCCGGTGCTGATGATTTTAATCGCGCGGACACGTTGCTTAGTTGTGATGGACGTATAATCGGGGATGTTTGGTCTAACAGTCGTCCGGATGCAAAGTGGGGTATTGCTGATGGCCAAATCGTGGCAGAATCCGGCCTGGGTGCTGCTGTGCTTTACAATACGTCCCTGAAAACAATCAGCGGAAATGGGACAAACTTCACCTTGCGTGCTGATATAAAAGGATTGGTTGCCAATGCATGGGCTGGCATGGTGTTTAATTTCAAGGACGCTTTGAATTACTACTATCTGCGGATAAAAGGCAACGCACCGAGTTATCAGATGATTCGCGTGGTATCGGGTGTAGAAACGCGGGTAGGCGCTGCCGAGAATCTCGCGGCGGGCGTTTTTTCAACCAACACGGCATATACACTTAAGGTCAGTTCATCCAATGTGTATGAGTTTTTCTTCACAATCACGGATGCTGCAACCGGTGCCGTTGTGGCATCTGGACTGAGAACGGATGAGGCTTTCTCATTTACCGGCGGTTATGGAGGGTTTCAATATTACAATACATTGAATAAAGCCCGATTTGATAATTTCGATTTGAGTATCGGTACGGATGAATCGGAACAACCGGCGGGAGCGGATGATTTTAACCGGGTGAACACTTCCATGAGCACTGACGGGAGTGTTATCGGCGAATACTGGAGGAACAGCAGGACGGATGCAAAGTGGGGAATTGCGGGCGGACAGATCGTAGCAGGTGCAGGAACGACTGCCGCCGTGCTTTATAATACGCTTTTGGAAACAACGAGTGGAAACGGAGCCGGTTTTGTTCTGAGTGCAGATATAAAAGGACTCGTCAGTAATGCCTGGTCCGGAGTGTCTTTCAATTTTCAGGATCCTCAGAATTACTATTACCTGCGGATAAAAACCGGCGCGCCGAGTTATCAGATGATTCGCGTGGTATCGGGTCTAGAAACGCGGATGGGTGCGGCAGGGAATCTTTCGTCCGGTATTTTTTCGACCAATACGGCGTATACGTTGACGGTCAGTTCATCGAATGCTTATGAGTTTTCTTTTGCGATCACAGATGCAAAAACCGGAACACTCATGGCTTCCGGGTCAAGAATCGATGATGCATCGTCGTTCAGCGGCGGTTATGCGGGGTTGCATTATTTTAACAGTACAGACAAGGCTCGCTTTGACAATTTTTCCCTTAAAATAACCGGCAGCGCTCATACTTCGGCGGGGCTGTTGTTCTTGCTGAAAGGCACTTTGTAGAAAATCAGGGCAGAAAACAGAAATTTATTTAAACGGGAGAGTTATGATGTGTAAAATGGGGATTGGTTTTATCTATGGAATTCTGGGGCTGGCTATGATTGCAGGAGCGGAGCACGTCAGTCTGCTTATGCCTCCGGAAACCGTTGCACAGGTAAAGGCAAAAATAACCTCGGACTCATTCAAGGATGAGTGGAGTGGATATCTTGCCAAAGCGGATCGGCTATGTGATCCGAAGTCTGAGGATTATGCGGACATACGATCATCAATAGAAGCTGCGGCTGACGATGCGGCTTTACTGACCCGTGGACACCTGCTGGCCCGACAGCTGATTGATTGGATGCAGACGCTGGGGATGGCTTATCGTTTGACGGGTGAACCGATATATCGTGATCGCGCGGTTATGTTACTGGTTGATGCGGCACAGTTGATGCCGGTTGATCATGCCTTTATGGTTCAATCGTTTCCCGGCATTCGTGGAGATATTACACGCGGACTGGCTACCGGTTATGATCTTTTTGCAGATTGCTTAAGTGCGGAACAGCGGAATCTGATTTTGACAACAGGCAGGGGGTATGTTGACGATTATTTAACTGCTGCAAAAAATACGCCCGTTTGGTGGCGCCCGTATCATAATTTTGCCGGCGTTTGCGGCGGAGCCGCCGGGCTGATGGCTTTGGGGTTGCGAGATGCTGACCCAGATGCTGCAAATGCAATGCTGGAGCAGATCGTTCAGTTGATTACAGACTGGTTGGATAAAGGATTTGATCAGGAGGGCTCATACTACGAAGGAGTTTTATATTCAGCGTATCCGCTTGAGAATGTCATTTTGTTTGCGGATGTCCTTAAGCGCACAGGCGGAGCAGATCTGTTCGCCAATCCTGCGTTGAAAAATGTAGGTGATTTTTATGTTTTATCTGCACTGCCGGGAGAAAAAGTGCTCGATGCCCGTAATGACTCCCTGTACGAAAATCCTGGCGAAATCTTGCTGAAACTTTCGTCTGAGTATAATAGCGGCATTTTAAAATGGCTATATCAGCCGATGACAGGAAGACAGAAGCGGACGTGGGTAAAAGGCCTGGGCGGGCATTTTTTTCTGAAGATCCTGTGGTCAAATGATATTATCCCTGTGTCTCCGGGAAGCACTGGAAAAACTCCTTTGGCTCAGCATTTTCGGGGGCGAGGGCTTTGCATCTGGCGTACCGGCTGGTCCAGTAATGACGTGATGTTTTCAATTGAATCAGGGCCTTATTATATTGTGACCCACAATCAGGCTGATAAAGGGCATTTTACTTTCTACGGGTACGGATATCGATGGGCCTGCGATCCCGGTTATGCGAACACGCGACACCCGAAGGGGCGGGGACAGACTATTTCGCATAATTGTATCCTGATCGACGAAGCGGGCCAGGCGATCAGTGGAGCAGGAACCGGGACGTTCGGAAAAATATTATCTTATACCAATTCATCATCTTTTGGATATGCCTTGGCAGATTATACTGAGTCGTACCGGGCGAACTATGGGTTTGATCCGACAAATTCTGCAGGCAGGATCGGCGCTCTCAAGAGCATGAATCATGCATATCGTCATACACTGTTTGTTCGGGAGACCGAATCGACTCCGGCGTATGCCGTCATTCTCGACGATATTGATAAGGATGGCAAAGCCCATAATTATCGCTGGCAGATGCTGAGTTGGCCGGATCTGGAAATAAAATACGAAGCGGCGGGGATGCTGATTCTTCCGAAAAGCAACGTCAACACCTCTGCACGAATGTTTGTTTTCATTGATGCTGAGCCGATGCCCATCATAACAAAGGACGTTTGTACTCCAGATGACGGTCCTACTGCGGTTGTAGAGCCTTCCTCTTTCCCGAGATTAAATGCGACTTGCGCTGCAATCAATCCGTACTTCGCTTCTGTGCTTATTCCAACTGATGGAACCAATGCACCGAAGGTGACATTTGAAAATACGGCAGAAGAAAAAAATATTAAAATTGTATGGCCGGGGAAAACAGACCTCATCGTTTGGAAAAAAACCGCCGGTACTGCCGAAAATGCGGTTCAGTTTTTTTCTGTAAAAACAAACTGAGTTCAATACGGTTCATCCCGCCAATGCGTTTATCGGCTATTATCTGCGCATGGAGGGGAGGCCGGGCAGTTGCTCCGTGAAGTCAAAGGCTATTTTCTTCCGATGGCGCAAACAACCGGAACGCTTTGGGAGCATTGTGATGTGCGCGCAAGCTGCAATCACGGTTTTGCCTCTTATCTCTGTTCTACTGCTTCGGCATGCTGGGCGAGTGATTGTCGCGGTTG